>JALWOO010000166.1 GCA_027083485.1 Amylibacter sp.
ACTGGCGGATCCATCGGTCTTGGTTTTTCCATGTCCTCCAATGTGGTTTCCAATGTCGTGAGCCAGTTGCAGCAATTTGGTGAAACCCGTCGTGGTTGGCTGGGTGTGCGCATTCAGGAAGTGGACAAAGGCCTTGCCGAAGCAATGGGGCTGGACAAGGTAGCCGGCGCATTGGTGAGCGATGTTCCTGAAGGTCCGGCTGCTAAGGCCGGTATCAAATCGGGTGATGTGATCCTGAGCTTTGACGGTAAGGATGTCAAAAACACCCGTTCCCTGGTTAAGGCCGTTGGCGCTGCCGAAGTCGGCAAAACCGTGCGGGTTGTGGTGTTCCGTGATGGCAAAACCAAAACCCTCAAGGTGGTGCTGGGCCGTCGCGAGGATGCGGAACGTCCCGCTGTTGTGCCGGCTTCTGCCAAGGCAGACACCAAAGAGGCCGAAGCACTGGGGTTGAAAATGACCCCGCTGACAGCGGACATCCGCGAAAGCCTTGGCTTGGACAAAGACGCCAATGGCGTGGCTGTTGTGGCTGTGGATGAAAACAGCAAAGCCTTTGAAAAGGGCCTGCGTTCCGGTGATCTGATTGCGGAAGTGGGGCAAAAGCCTGTGAGCAGCCCCGAAGACGTGACCAAGGCCTTTCGTGCTGCACGTGAAGCCGGTCGCAAATCGGTTCTGCTGCTGGTGCGTCGTGGCGGAGATCCGCGTTTTGTAGCCCTGCCACTGGGCTAATAACGCATCACTCTTTTGAAACAAAGCGGTCCCTGCGGGGGCCGCTTTATCTGTTTGCCTTGCGCGCATCCTTGAAATCCCGATGCGGGATCAGGCCGAATTCCTCGACCGTACTCAGCGCCAGAATCTCCGAATTCAGCGATTTTGTTCGTTGATAAAGCTTAATCGCCAGCTTGGTTTGTGCATCCAGCGTTCCGCTATATTTACCGGAATAATATCCCCGCGCCCGCAGCGCCCGTTGCAGGCTGCGCACGAATTTTTTCGTATAAAGTTGTGGGCAAATCGTTTCAAACCAGATGTCTTTGCGCTTGGTGACAATGCGCGGCACCACTTTGACATCAAAGGTTGCTTCCTGAATTACCGTGGTTTCGCCGGTTTCAATATTCACGGCCCGCCGTTCTGGCAACAAAGGCGTGCGTTCGGTGACGATCTCTATGACGGCGGGTTCGATTTCATGGGCAAAGCAACTGTCGCGCGGCGCGTCTTTGGGCAGGCCGGGATTGTCCGGATCATTTAAAACGGATACAACCGTCCCTGCCGCCAAAAAGGCGGGGACCACGCAAATTGCGCCAACCAACAGGATATATCTGTATCTGCTCTGTGCCATTCTGGCCTCTTGTTTCGGGTAATATAGCGTCTTGGGCCTTACAACTAAAGGAATTTGTTTTGCCATGAGAACGGGCAGGATACGGGTTTTTGAAAAAAACGTGGCGCAAGGGCAAAAGCCGTATTAAACAAGCCGCAGTTAATGATTTCAAAGGAAGCAGGCCATGGCCAGAATTACTTATGTCGAACACGGCGGCAAACAACATGTTGTCGACGTTGCCAACGGAATGACCGTAATGGAAGGTGCGCGGGACAACAATATCCCGGGCATCGAGGCCGATTGTGGCGGTGCCTGTGCCTGTTCCACATGCCATGTGTATGTGGATGCGGAATGGGTTGAAAAACTTCCGGCCAAGGACGCCATGGAAGAAGATATGCTGGATTTTGCCTGGGAACCGGATGCGGCGCGCTCGCGTTTGACCTGTCAGGTCAAGGTCACCGATGCTCTGGACGGGTTGGTGGTTTACTTGCCGGAAAAACAAATCTGATG
>JALWOO010000167.1 GCA_027083485.1 Amylibacter sp.
TTGCAGTATCTCTACGGGCAAAAAGATCAACAAGACCTGAGCAAAGGCATTGACTGGCTGACCCGCGCCGCCGAGAACAACAACCCCATGGCCCAGCGGGTGCTGGGCACGACCTATTTGCAAGGCGGTGCCCTGCCACAAGACACGGGCAAAGCCCTGCTGTGGCTGACCCGCGCCGCCAAAGCCGGCGAAGCCGGTGCCCAGAGCAATCTGGGTTACATTTATGCCACGGGAAACGGGGCCGAGCAGGATTTCCAAAAAGCCGCGCAATGGTATGAAAAGGCCGCCGATCAAGGTTTGCTGCGCGCCATGACCGCGCTTGGCAGTCTGTACAAGGCCGGAAAAGGTGTCCCCCAAGACCCGGCCTATGCGGCCGATCTGTATTTACAGGCCGCCAGCAAGGGCGAAAAAAATGCCCAAACCGAATTGGCCCGCATGATTGCCAGCGGGCAAGTGGCTCCCCCGCCCCGAAACCCGCGTGTCACGGTCTGGATTTCCCGCCTTGCCATGCAGGGCGATGCACCGGCGCGGGAATGGTTGGAGCAAAAATCCGCGCAGGGGGATATTCCTGCCAAGGCGCGGCTTGGGCATATCTACAAATCGGACGCAGACCCGGCATTGCAGCAAAAGGGGCTGACCCTTTTGACCTATGCAGCAGAACGCGGCGATGCCTATGCCCAGTACCGATTGGCACAGATTTTTGGCAGCGGGGACGGCGTGGAGCAGGATTTCATGCAAGCCCACATGTGGGCCAATCTCTCGGCTGCGCGAGGCTATCCCGAGGCCGCAAAATCCCGCGATGTTTTTGCCAAGCTGATGACCCCCGAACAGGTTTCCCAAGCACAGAAAATGGCCCGCGAATATGTTGCAAAAAACTAGACTGCTGCTGCTCAGCCTGAGCCTTTGTGCGGGCGGGGCGGCCTTTGGGCAGCAAACCCGCTCCCTTGAACAGATGCAGCAAGCCGCCCGAAACGGCGATGTTGAGGCACAGATGACTCTGGCACAAACCTATGATGCCGGCATTGGTGTGGCGCAGGATTACAGTCGCGCCGCCCATTGGTTGCGGGCCGCGGCCAGACAGGGCAACACACAGGCGCAAAACCGGCTGGGAAAATATCTGCAAAGCGGGCTTGGCGGGCAACAGGATAATGCCAAGGCTTTTGACTGGCTGTCGCGCGCGGCCCAGGACGGCAACCCGGAGCATCTGGCGGATCTGGCCTTGATGTATGAAAACGGGTTCGGCACGCCACAGGATTTCGCCAAAGCCGCCGAACTGTATCGGCGCGCCCATGAAAAAGGCCTGTCCCGCGCCAGTGTCCGGCTTGGGGTTTTATACCAGAACGGCACCGGTGTGCCGCAGGATTTTGCCAAAGCCCGCGACCTGTATCTGGCCCCCGCCAAAGCAGGGGATGCGCAGGCGCAAAACAATCTGGGCCTGCTCTATGTGCGCGGCACCGGTGTGGCGCAGGATTATGAACAGGCGGCATTCTGGCTCAAGAAAGCCGCCCAGAGCGGTCAGGCACAGGCCCTGCGCAATCTGGGGGTAATGTATGAAAACGGGTTCGGCGTGCCGCAGGATGATGAAATGGCCAAAGCGCTCTATAAACGTGCGGGCCTGCATCTGGAACGCTCCCTGAGCGCACTTCTGGAGCAGACCGGATTTGTAACCGATCCCCGCCTGAACCTGCCGCCGCTCACCCCCGAAAGCCTGCAAGCCCAACAGGATGCCGCCCTTCAGGGCGATCCGGTGGCGCAATTTTTTATGGCCTATCTATTGTTGCTGTCCCCGCAAGGCGACCCTGTTGAAGGCGCGAAATGGTTGCAACGTGCCGCCCGCAAGGGCCTGCCCGTGGCACAGGCAAATCTGGGTGTGTTGTATTTCCGCGGTCTGGGCGTGCCTCAGGACTATGTCAGCGGTTACATGTGGCTGACCCGTGCCGCCACCACCAACCAGCCCGAGCTTTTGCGCCTGCGCGATGATTTCCGCAACCAGATCACCGCAGCCCAGATCAACGAGGCCCAGGCTCTGGCCCGTCAATAGAGTCCAGACCTAGAGCATTTCGCGTTAAACCTGAAACACCTAACGCTGCCTGAAATCATAGATTTCAACGCGTTAGGTGATGTTGGGTGACTCAGGTAAAACGCGAAATGCTTTAACCCCTTGAATTTGACATTCATTGTAAGTGGATTATTACAGCGCTTTCATACCCTGTTTACCCTCTGGGCCGGATACTCCGGAGCAGTCCGGAACCACGCAGGGGTAACACTATGGCAAAGATTACCTATCAAGGGCACGCAAAGGAAATCCTGCGCGGCACCTCTGCCGAAGATATCTTTTATGTGGATCTGGCCGATTTGGGCAAAAAAACAGCTTCTTTAAAAGAGGTCGGTAACAATCCGGATACATTACATATTATTGATGAAACAGGCTCTTGGACGCCGCGTATTTTCATCAGTATCCATGGCCACCTGACCTGGCGCAGTGCTGATGGCGGCAGAATATTTATACCCTTGGTGGCGGGCGAACCCCGTGTCGAATATCTGGAATGGGGCACCTCCGCCAATGACACACAGCAGCGCTTGAAAATTGTGACCGATCCAGCCCCGCAAACCGGCGGCAATATTGCCGTGGTGGGCACCAATGGCGCAGACCGGATTGTTGTTCCCGATGCGGGCGGTAGCGCCAGCGGCTATAGTGTTGTCTATGGCGGCAACGGCAACGACACCGTTACCGCCTCCGGCCGTGAACACACCGAGGTTTACGGGGGCAGAGGTGCCGACATCATTGCCTCCAACGGCCCTGCCACTGGGGAGTTTTACGGCCAGGGCGGCAATGACGTGCTTTGGGGAGACAGCGGCAATGACCGGCTCTACGGGGGAAATGGCAAGGACAATCTATTGGGGAATGACGGCTCTGACAGCCTGTATGGCGGCAAGGGGCGGGACACGCTCAAAGGCGGCAGCGGCAGTGATCTGCTCAAAGGCGGCAAGGGGCGGGACAGCATCCAGGGCGGGGACGGCTCGGACAGAATTACCGGCGGGGCACATTCGGACACGCTAAGCGGAGGACGGGGAAACGACCGCTTCTATTTTGATGGCACGCATAAAGAAGGACGGGATGTGATCACCGATTTCAGCATCCATTCGGAAATTCTGGAAATCAAAGGCCTGAGCTATGACGATCTGGCCTTTGGAGAGAGCCTTTCCGGAGACGCCAAGATTATTCTGCCCCCCGGCAGCCTGATTATTCTGGAAGGTGTCGATGTTGCCGATCTCAGCGCGGATATTTTCAGTTTTGTCTAGGGCGATATTACGCGGTTTAATCTAGCGCAAAGACAACCTGCAAACCCTCGTCTAACATACCTGTGTTGCACAAGAGAACGCAGAGGCGTTCCAGTGTGTCACCTCCAAATTCTCAGGGCAACCGGGGCTCCTTTTACAGCCATGGTGGATGCAAAACGGGTCCAACACAGGAAAGCAGGGTGTGGTCGCTTTCGCTTGATTGCCCACATGCCCTGAACGGGAAGCTTATGACAGTAAATGCTGAATTTCAGGTCAACACCTTTGCGCAAGCCAGCCAGAACAACCCGACGCTGACAACCCTTAACGATGGGCGTTTTGTCATCACCTGGATGTCCAATGGTCAGGGTAGCGGGGGAAATTATTCGGGGATTTATGCCCAGATGTATGCCGCGGACGGGCAGGCCATCGGGGATGAATTCCAGATCAACAGCGAAAACAATGGCGCACAGGCCTATCCAGCCATTACAGCCCTGTCCGACGGGGGCTTTGTGGTTGCCTGGGTGTCTGATTCCGATACCCAGGACGGCAGCAACAGCGGCATTTACGGCCAGATGTTCAAGGCAGACGGCAGCACGCGGGGCGGCGAGTTCCAGATCAACAGCTTTACCGGCAACAAGCAGTATGAACCCGCATTGACCGGCCTTAAGGGCGGCGGTTTTGTGGCAAGCTGGACATCCTATCAGGAAGACGGGGACGGCGACGGTGTCTTTGGCCAGATGTATGGCGCGGATGGTAGCACGTTGGGAGATGAATTTCGCATCGCCACCTATACCAGCGACAACCAGCGCACCCCCGATATTGCGGCGCTTGAAAATGGCGGCTTTGTGGCTGTCTGGGCTTCTGAAGCGCAGGTTGGCGATGTCTTTGGCGGCCATGGAACCTACAGCATTTTTGGCCAGCGTTTTCAGGCTGACGGCACGGCACAGGGAGCCGAATTCCAGATCAACACATACATTCGCGACCAGCAACAGGCCCCAGCTGTAACCGGTTTGCAAAACGGCGATTTCGTCGTGAGCTGGACATCCAACAATCAGGACGGAGAAGGCTATGGTGTTTTTGGCCAGCTGTTCCATGCCAATGGTGCCCCTGTGGGGCAGGAATTCCGGCTCAACACTGAAACCGCCTCCGATCAGCAGGACGTTGATATAACCGCCCTGAAGGGGGGCGGGTTTGTGGCCACCTGGACGTCGTTAAACCAGGATGCCGGCCCTGCCGACCCGTCCGGATTCTTCGGGTTTAGCGGTATCTTCGGGCAGAAATTCCATGCAGACGGCTCTTTGGATGGTGGTGAATTCCAGGTGAATGAATTCACGAAACTGGATCAGCAACACGCGTCTGTATCCAGCCTGAATGATGGGGGATTTGTGGTCAGCTGGCAATCAAATGACAATGACCGCGATTGGGATGGATACGGTGTTTATGGCCGTATGTTTGCCGGATCCAGCGACAAGATCCTGACCGGAACCATCAATGCCGATACCCTGACCGGGGGCACCGGCAATGACCAGCTGCGCGGATTGGGCGGCAATGACAAGCTGATCGGCGCGCAAGGCAATGATACGCTCCTTGGCGGGTTTGGCCATGACCGGCTGTTTGGCGGTTTGGGCAGCGATACTCTGAAAGGGGATAAAGGTTTTGACAAGCTGTTTGGCAATGGCGGGTCTGACCGGCTCGAGGGCGGTTTGGGCAAAGATGTTCTGTGGGGGGGCTTTGGCAATGACACGCTATTTGGCAACGGTTGGGCCGATACCCTGCAGGGCGGCAAGGGACGCGATGTTCTCTGGGGGGGCAAAGGTCACGATGTGCTGAATGGCGGTTTGGGAAATGACAAGCTGACCGGCGGAGTCGGGCAGGATGTCTTTGTCTTCCGCAACAAAGGCGGGCAGGACCGGATTCTGGATTTTCAGAATGACATCGACACCATCCGTCTGGACCATCATTTGTGGGACACACAGCTGACAAAACAACAGGTTATCGACCAGTTCGCACAGGTCGTCGATCTGGATATTGTCTTTGACTTTGGCCCCGAGACCCTGACCCTGAAAGGGTTCAGCGACCTGACAGAATTGAACGATGACTTGCAGATTGTCTAGGGTGTAGACCCATTAATCCTTGCCAAAGATATCGCGGGTAAAGACCTTGTCGCGTATATCTTCCAGGGCATCATCAACCCTGTTGGACAGAATGATATCGGAATCTGCTTTGAATTCAGACAGATTCCGATAGTTCTTCGAGTTGTAAAAACTGTCTTCTGTCAGGGTCGGCTCATAGAGGATCACCTCGATGCCTTTGGCCTTGATCCGTTTCATCACCCCCTGAATGGAGCTGTCACGGAAATTGTCAGAGCCGGTTTTCATGGTCAGCCGGTAAATCCCCACCCGCCGCGGGTTTTGGGCGATAATATGGTCGGCGATAAAATCCTTGCGGGTCTGGTTTGCATCGACAATGGCGCGGATCAGGTTTTGCGGCACGGATTGATAGTTGTTCAAAAGCTGTTTGGTGTCTTTGGGCAGGCAATAGCCGCCATAGCCAAACGACGGGTTATTGTAATGGCCGCCAATGCGCGGATCCAGACTGACCCCTTCGATGACCTGGCGTGAATCAATACCATTGGCCAGGGCATAGCTGTCCAGTTCGTTAAAAAACGCCACCCGCATCGCCAGATAGGTATTGGCAAACAGCTTGATGGCCTCGGCTTCGGTGGAACCGGTCAACAACAGCGGCGGGTTTTCATCCAGCGCGCCTTGCACCAGCAGATCCGCAAAAGCCTGTGCGCGGGCATCCGTGGCCCCGACCACAATCCGCGACGGGTGCAGATTATCATAAAGTGCGCGCCCTTCCCGCAGGAATTCCGGCGAAAAGAACAGCCCTGCCGCACCATAGGTTTTTTGCAACGACGCTGTGTAACCAACCGGAATCGTTGATTTAATCACAATCGTGGCCTTGGGCGCGATTTCACGGGCCTGATAGACCACATCCTCAACGGAATCCGTGTCAAAAGCATTGGTCTGCGGATCATAACTGGTGGGCGTGGCAACAATAATGAAATCCGCGCCCTCAAAGGCCGTTCTCGGGTCGGTCGTCGCGCTCAGGTCCAGCTTGCGATTGGCAAGGTAATCCTCGATCTCCGGATCCGCCACCGGTGATTTGCGCGCCTCCAGCATCGCCACCCGTTCCGGTGAAATATCCATGGCCACAACACTGTTGTGCTGCGCCAAAAGCACCGCATTGGACAAACCGACATAGCCGATCCCGGCAACTGCAATTTTCATTTAAACACCCTAGGCTGAAACCCGATCTACACTTGCCGTTGATTTGAGCTGTGTTCTCGTCAAAAGGCAAACAGTTATGCTGTTTTTTACATTTACCCCCAAAAAACACCACGACAAATATAGCCGGCAACCCTCTGATTTATCCGGAACGCCCGTAAAAAGAGGTGCCCCAAAGGCATGGCCATTGGGCAACACCCTATAATCCCTAATAATTATCTATACAAATTTCTTTTAACCACAGCCGGTTATGCTAAGTTCCTCACAAACGCGGGCGCCATATGATCCGCAAGAGAGCAAAACCAGAGGCAGAACAATCATGCGACCAACAACCCCGCCGCCATCAAATGTTTTTGAAATCACAGATGCCTCGGCTGACCTGAATACGGATTATTTACTGGGACCGGGGAACAGCTTTTTCGGCTCTTTGGACAGTGGCGACACCGATTGGATCGCTATTCGGCTGAATGTGGGGGCCATTTACAATTTTCAGGGCATCGGTACCGGCGTAAATGCCATGTCGGATCTGGATACACATCTGAGCCTCTATACCTACAACGGCACCAAAGTCGTGACCGATGATGCCTTGGGGGATGATGGCGATGCCCTGCATTCCGAAATCTGGTTCAGGGCGGAATATACCGGTCTGTATTTTCTGGAAATCGACAGCAGCAATACCGGTGATTATGAAATTGTCACCGATGTGGCCAGCGCGCTGCCGCCTTTCTTTGTCACGGCGGATGAAATCGCCGGTCAGCTCACCCAAGGGTATTGGGCACAAACCGGAGACGGTGCACGGCGCTTTGATGTGAGTGCGGGGGAAACCCTTGCCGTCAGCATTACCGGCCTTACGGCAGCAGGGCAGACCCTCGCAACCAGGGCCCTTGCCGCCTGGACCAGTGTTACCG
>JALWOO010000168.1 GCA_027083485.1 Amylibacter sp.
GGGCTGCGCCAACCACCACTGCGGGAAAGTATTGGTGGAATAACGCTGATGATAGATCGCATAGGCGCTCTCGAAACGGTCGTCCTGAAGGTCGGGATAGAAAACCGACACCTGTTCGGCCAGCATCATGCCCTTGTAAATCACCGAACGGCAGCTCAGCGAACAAATATAGAAATCCTTGACCTGAGCCGCGGCCACGGCCTTTTCGATGCGGCGCCGGATCACATAGAGCTCACGTTCGAAATCCTCTTCCTCCAGCCCTTTGGAATTGGACAACAAAATCTGTTCGATCTCGGGGCGGGTGGCATTGGCCTTTTCGCCAAGGCAAGACACATCCACCGGCACATGACGCCAGCCATAGATGTAATAGCCCATGCGCAGCACTTCGGTTTCAACAATGGTCCGGCAGGTTTCCTGTGCGCTAAAATCCGTGCGCGGCAAGAACACCTGCCCCACAGCCACCAGCTCATCCATGCGCGGCTCATGGCCGGTGCGCCGGATCTGGTCATAGAAAAACATCGGCGGAATTTGCAGCAGGATACCGGCCCCGTCGCCGGTTTTACCGTCCGCATCCACCGCCCCGCGATGCCACACCGCCCGCAGGGCCTGAATGCCCTTGTCCACGACCGAACGCGAAGGCTTGCCGTCAATGGAAACCACAAGGCCAACCCCGCAAGAGGAATGTTCATCCTCGATGCGGTACATGCCGTCTTGCGCCAGCATCTCGCGCTTGGCTTCCTGTTCTGCTTTCCAATTGGCGGGTAGACCTGTCATTGGCTTGGCTCCTTATGGGTTTTCGGGCGGGGCGAACTGGGCAAACACCTCGGCCCCCGTCATTTTGTGGGTATCACCGGCAAAGGCATAGCCATCCGGTTTTTCGTCAATAAATATTTCACCGGTCAACGGGATGCCGTTTGGCTGATCCAGGGTTCCCAGACCGATGTGATAGGTGCCGCTGTGTAGGCCGGGTGCCGTCACGCGATAATAGAGGTTCGAGCCGCATTTGCTACAAAACGCCCGCTCGGCCCATGCGCTCGAGGCAAAGGTGGTGATGTTTTCGGCCCCCTCAAAGGCAATGGCCTCCGGCGCAACCTCCAGCCCCAGATACACACCCCCTGTCCAGCGGCGGCACATGGAACAATGGCAAGCGCCGGTTTCTTTCAATTCCGCAGTCACAGTGTATTTTACCGCGCCGCAGAGGCATTGTCCGGTATGGGTCATGGTTGGTATCCTTTAATCGCTGATCCGCGCATCATCACGCAGGCCAATGATACCGGCTCCCTGCTGCCAATTTGCGGCAACAGCCCCCCGTTTATGCCCGAAAGGCCGATCACTCCGCCGCAACCGTTTTTTGCGCATCCAGATAGGACAGGATACTATCCGCCGCATCGCGTCCGTCGCGAATGGCCCAAACCACAAGCGAGGCCCCGCGCACGATATCGCCCGCAGCAAATACGCCCGGCAACACGGTTTCCTGTGTCTTGAAATCCGCCTTGATGGTGCCCCAGCCGGTTACTTCCAGCTCCGGCGTGTTCCACAGGGTCGGCAGGTCTTCGGGCGAAAAGCCAAGCGCCTTGATCACCAGATCGGCTTCTTCGGTGTATTCGGCACCGGGGATTTCCTCGGGGGTTTGGCGCCCTGAGGCATCGGCCTCCCCCAGTTGCATTTTCTGCACGATCACGCCACTGACCGTATCATCACCGGTAAAGCCCTTGGGCGCGGCCAGCCAGACAAATTCGACGCCTTCTTCCTCGGCATTCCGGGTTTCCCGCACAGAGCCGGGCATATTCGCCCGGTCGCGCCGGTACAGGCATTTGAC
>JALWOO010000169.1 GCA_027083485.1 Amylibacter sp.
GGTCGCTCCGGGGGTGATTGCCGGGCAATATAACGCAGATAAGTTTTGTTTTAAAAATACAAATTATGCTGATAATATTTCATTTTTTCAAGAGATTAGAGAAATACTGCACGACCTTCGACAGGACCGGCCTGCGCCGCGTTTCCTGCTTACCGTGTCTCCGGTGCCGTTGACGGCGACGGCCTCTGGTAACCATGTATTAGCGGCGACAACCTATTCAAAATCGGTACTGCGGGCGGTGGCAGGATATTTGGCCGATAGCGAACCGGATGTTGATTATTTTCCGTCTTACGAAATCATTACCAATCAGGCCATGCGTGGATGTTTTTATGAGAAAAACCTGCGCCAGGTTCGGCAAGCAGGGGTCGAGGCCGCTATGTCTGTGTTTTTTGGCCAGCATAAACAGATGTTGGATCATGTTGAAACGGCTCCTGAATCCGCTTTTTGGCAACAGCAGAAAAGGGATGAAGACTTACAGTGCGAAGAAGCCGGATTGGAGGATCTATCCCCATGAGGGTTTTGTGTATCGGCAGCAGCCATGCAGCGGTTCTCTATCACAGCCGGTCCGTGCTGGAGGGGAACCCGGATATACAAATGGATTGGTTTGTTACACCGGCAAATGTAGAATTGCTTTTCGGCAAGGGCCGTGGGGAGCTTTCTTATCCAGAAAATTACCCGACAAAGGCCGGATTTGAAGCTCGGAAATGTCTGGTTGCTGATGGCGGCAAGCGTGCTTATGCGATGGATTACGATGCAATTTTGTATTCAAGTATCGGGGTGCGCCCCCATGGCGTGTTCGCGGAGCATCCGGTCCATGCTTTCGCAAAAATGCCCGTGTCAAACAGTTATTTACGTGCCATGATCGAGTATACCAAGGTTATGCAAATGCATTTTGGTAATCTGCGTCGCTTACGAGAGCTTGGGTTCTCGGGGCGGATAATTTGTGAAAACTGGATACGCCCGCATATGCTTTTGCCCGGAGTGGATCCTGGGCATTGGCAAATTTTCTGTGCGGAAGAGCAAAGAGTTCTGGATGATTTTGCAAAAGAAGTGGGGGCAGAAATGCTCGGGTATCTGGAGGGATGCGACGTGATGACGGAAAACCCGGACCTTGTTAGTGTAACGCACACGCATGCGACCCATGGCAGTCAACTGTACGCCAGACAGATTTTGGCCAAATTTTTCAAACATTTGAAAGACACACCCAAGGGTGTATCCACCTTCGCACCGGCGCGAAGGAGAAATGAGGCCACGCCTTAACGCCAGATCATGTCCTTGGCGGCAATCACGGCACCGCCGGTAATTAGCAGGCAGGCCAGCCCCAGAGACCATGTAAGCGGGGCGAACCCGACTACCACCAGCACCAGCGTGGACAACAGCGGGGCGGCATAGCTGGCTGCCCCCAGTACTTGAATGTCGCCGCGCTTCACCCCGTAATCCCACAAGAAAAAAGCCAATCCCACAGGGCCAAGGCCAAGGCCCACAACCGCCAGCCATTGGGACGCACTGGCGGGCCATTGTGTGGTTTCCAGCGCCAGATGCGCCAGCAGGGACAGCACCGCTGTGGCCAGACAAAAGCCGGTGACCACATCGGTTGGCACTTTGGCAAACCGGCGCGACAACAGCGAATAGCCCGACCAGATCAACGCACAGGCCAGCGCCATGCCGTAACCGGCACCATATTGCGGATCGATCTGCACCGCCTTGCCGCCGGTGACGATGATAAACGCGCCGCCCGCACCGGCGATGGCCCCGATCACATGATGGGCGCGCAGTTTTTCCCCGGGCAGCAAGGCGGAAAATACCACGATCAGCAGG
>JALWOO010000170.1 GCA_027083485.1 Amylibacter sp.
CTCGGCCCCCATGCGCACCGCGTGGCGCAGGGAATTGGCGGCAACCGGCATCACCATGAATTCCTGAATATCAATCGGGTTGTCCGCATGTTCACCGCCGTTGATAATGTTCATCATCGGCACCGGCAACATCCGCGCCGCGGTGCCGCCCACATAGCGATACAGCGGCATATCCTGCGAGTTCGCCGCCGCCTTGGCCGCAGCCAGCGACACGCCCAGAATGGCATTCGCGCCCAGACGGGCCTTGTTTTCGGTACCATCAAGGCGGCACATGGTGTCATCCAGATCAACCTGTTCGGTCACATCAATGCCCAGCAAAGCCTCGGCGATTTCGGTATTCACCGCCTCGACCGCCTTCAGAACGCCCTTGCCATTGTAACGCGCCTTGTCACCGTCGCGCAGCTCCACCGCCTCATGGGCACCGGTAGACGCCCCCGAAGGCACCCCCGCACGACCAAAAGAGCCGTCTTCCAGAACCACATCAACCTCGACCGTCGGATTGCCCCGACTGTCCAGAATTTCACGGGCGCTGATTTCGATAATAGAAGACATATGTCTATTCCTTTTTGGGTTCTGGTTTGATCGGAACCCCGTAGAGTTCCAGCCGGTGGCCGCGCAGGGTATACCCCAGTTTAGCCGCAATTTTTTCCTGCAAAGCCTCGATATCGGGATCAACGAATTCAATCACCTCACCGCTTTGCATGTCAATCAGGTGGTCATGGTGGTCGCGCTCTGCATCCTCATAGCGCGCACGCCCGTCGCCAAATTCATAGCGTTCCAGAATGCCCGATTCCTCGAACAGTTTCACCGTCCGGTACACCGTGGCAATGGAAATCCCGCTATCAATCGCAGAGGCGCGGGCATACAATTCCTCCACATCCGGATGGTCATCCGCTGCATGCAAAACCCGGGCAATCACCCGGCGCGGGCCTGTCATCCGCAAGCCTTTTGCCTCGCATCGTTCAATGATGGTGCTGTTTGTCATTCGCTACCTCTTGATGCGGCTTCTTCTAGCGTGTGCCACGCCAAGCGCAACCCTGTTAACGTTAAAGACCGACAGGGTTGCGCCAAACGCGGTTTTATTACCCGCAATCGGCGGCTATTTTAAATACCCGCGAAACAAGACGTCTCCGATACCGCCACGCGCGCAGGATTGTTACCGCGCTGCGGGCTGGGCATTTTCCACCAGCTTGACAAAATAGGATGCGCCGATCGGGCTGGCTTCGTCGTTAAAATTGAACTCCGGATGGTGCAGCCCCGCCGAATCGCCATTGCCGATCACCACATAGGCCCCGGGGCATTTCTCCAGAAAATAGGCGAAATCCTCGGCACCGGTCGTAGGCGGAATATCCGATTTGGCATTGGCCTCCCCCACCACCTGCGCCGCTGTTTTCACAGCAAAGGCGGTTTCTTCAGGCGAATTGATCGTTGGCGGATAACCTCGGTCGTATTCTACAGTCGCAGTGGCCCCGAAGCTTTCGGCGATCTGCGTCGCCAGCTCGCCGATGCGTTTTTCAATCATGTCGCGGACATCGGCGCTAAAGGTGCGCACGGTGCCGGCCAACATGGCGTCATCCGGCACGATGTTACCGGCGGTGCCCGCGTGAAACTGGGTGATCGACAAAACCGCCTTTTCGATCGGGTCCATATTGCGGGTGATGATGGTTTGCAGGCTCTGGGCGATTTGCACCGCCACCATGATCGGATCAATGGTAGCGTGGGGCATGGCCGCATGGCCGCCCTTGCCGTGAATGGTAATCCGGAATTCATCCGCCGCCGCCATCGCCGCGCCGGGGGTCGTGTTCATTTGCCCC
>JALWOO010000171.1 GCA_027083485.1 Amylibacter sp.
CAGTACCATGTCACCAACTGCAAGCGTTTCAACAGGGCGCAACCCTGTGCTGGTCAGGATCATTGTTCCGGCCACAAAACAGGGCAGGGTGATGTTGTTCACCTGTACCAGCCCCGTATCACTATTCCCCGCACCGTCAGAGATCGTATAGTTGAAATAGATGGTTTCTGTGGCCCCGTTCGCCGAAATGCGCAAAGTGCCATCCGCATTCAGGGTGACGGTCTGCCCATTGCTCAGAACGATGGTATCACCCGCGACGACCGGAACACTGTTGATCTGGGTGATTTCCAGATTGCCGCCGCTTGTGGTGCTGTCATTGCCCAGAACGTCAATGGTTTCCGCATTGTTGTAAACGGTTGCGACGTCATCTTCGGCGACAATGACCGATTGGGCGCTGCCACCGGCGATCAGAAGATTGGTGTCATAGTTTGAATCGCCCCCGTCCGCGACGCCGATTTTGATGGTATTGACCACGCCAACATTAACTGGCGCGGTAAAGGTCAGGGTTACTGTAAACCCGTCCATTTCGGTATTATACTGATCGGCGGTGTTGTCATTGTACAGGTTCGGAGAATTAGCAGGGGTGATGTTGGATACGGCAGCAGTGCCGTTGCCAATGTTCACAGTGGCCTCGACGCCGTTCACCCAAACGCCAATGACATCGTTGTAAGAGGCATTGAATTCGGGGAATTCCTCGGAGCTGAGCACAAAATCAATGGTGAACACGGATCCGGACGGGGTGAAATCGATTTCCAGAAAAGAGGCGTCATAAGTGGCCCCACCGGAAATTGCGTTGAAATCCGCATCCCCGTCGACGCCGGCCGTATTGGTGGATGTACCGCTTGAGGTGTTTGTATTTGTGGTGCCGCTGTTGTTGGTAAAATCAACCGCGTTGCCGGTGGACAGGATCACGCCACTGTCCGAAGGTGTAACCCCGCTGCTGATGGTGTCGCCATTGGTGTAAATGCCAGAAGAGGCACCCGCTCCGGAATAGGTTGCCGAATTGACGGTGATCCCTGCGCCAAAAATCTCGTTGGCCATATCAAGCGCGGTCGCGCCAGTGTTAATTGGCAACTCTGTTGCAATAGCCATGTTTTACGCGCCTTTGGGGATGTTACCCCGATGCTGATCTTTTGATCAATTTGGTTATTCGTTCGTCCTCGGGCCGTGTTTGGGGGGTAAATCTGTCAAGAATAGGGCACAATTCAAATGTTTGTGCGGGTATTGTGGCAAAAATGGCAACAAAGTGAAGATGAAAAAAGGCGCACAGCCGAAGATGCGCGCCTTTGAGAACCTGAGGTGGAAAATTAACCCCGATGCCAGTCCGGTTTGCGTTTCTCCAGAAAGGCAGACACCCCTTCGGCCGTGTCGCGCAGCATCATGTTTTCGGCCATCACCGCGCCGGTATAGGCATAGGCTTCTTCGATCGGCATTTCGATTTGCTGATAGAAACCTTTCTTGCCCATGCGTACGGCGGCGGTGAGCTTGGAAGCGAGCAGCCTTGCCAGCTCCATTGTGGTGGCGTCCAGTTCTTCGAGCGGGACGGATTTGTTGATCAACCCCACGGCAACGGCCTTGTTGGCGTGAATGAATTGACCGGTGGTCAGCATCTCAAAGGCTTGTTTTGCGGGGACATTCCGGCTTAACGCCACCATCGGGGTCGAACAGAACAACCCGATGTTCACACCGTTCACCCCGAAACGGGTGTCCTCGGCGGCAACGGCCAGATCGCAGGTGGCAACCAATTGGCAACCGGCGGCCGTGGCAATGCCATGGGCCTGCGCAATCACCGGCTGGGGCAGGTTGCGGATC
>JALWOO010000172.1:0-6779 GCA_027083485.1 Amylibacter sp.
TGTAAGCTTTAGCGTGGAATATGACCCGTCCTTGCCCGATGTGGCCGGTGACAGTGACCAATTGCTGCAAGTGTTTCAAAACCTGTTGAAAAATGCCGCCGAAGCCGTGGACAGCAGCAAGGGCACAATCAAAATCCGCACCTCGTATAATTCCGGGGTCAAGCTCGCAGTGGCGGGGCATCACACCGAAAACCTGCCTTTGCAAATTCAGGTGATCGACAACGGGGCCGGTATTCCGGACAGCCTGATCGGGGATATTTTTGATCCCTTTGTCACCAGCAAAGCCAACGGAAGCGGGCTTGGCCTGCCGTTGGTGTCCAAAATAATTTCCGCCCATGGCGGCTTGATCGAATGCACCAGCACACCGGGGCGCACCGAATTTTGCGTGCGCTTGCCGGTCTGGCGCGCTGGAATGGAGAAACCCTGATGCATGGTACTGTTCTTGTGGCGGATGATGACCGCACCATTCGCACGGTTTTAACCCAGGCCCTGACCCGCGCCGGGTGTCGGGTGCGCGCAACCTCCAACACCGCTACGCTTTGGCGCTGGATCGAAGAAGGCGAGGGCGACGCGGTGATTTCGGATGTGATGATGCCCGATGGCAACGGGCTGGACCTGCTGCCGGCGATCGTGCGCAAACGGCCTGACCTGCCGGTGATCGTGATTTCGGCGCAAAACACGGTGATTACAGCGGTCAAAGCATCCGAGGCAGGGGCCTATGATTACCTGCCCAAACCCTTTGATCTGCGCGAATTGCTATCCAAGGTGAACAAAGCCCTGACCCGCACAGAGCCGCCCAAACCGGATGTCACATCGGTGGAAACCCAAAAAGGCCTGCCCCTGATCGGTGGGTCTGCGGCCATGCAAGAGGTCTACCGCATTGTGGCACGGGTGTTGAACACCGATTTGAATGTGATGATCCTTGGCGAAAGCGGCACCGGCAAAAACCTGTTGGCATCGGCTCTGCACAAGCTGGGCGGGCGCTCCGGTCGCGATTTTATCACGCTCAACGCGGCAACCGCCACCATTGAAGGAATCGACCGCCTGTTGACGGGAGAGGACCACGGCAGCGGCGGCACCGTTTATATTGACGAGGTCGGCGAAATGCCCCCTGACTGCCAGTTGAAATTGCTGGGCCATTTGCAAAACCCCGCCGTGCAGGCGCGCAATTTCCGGTTTGTGTCGTCTTCGAGCCAATCCATGCCGACGCTGGTGGATGACGGGATTTTTCGCGAAGACCTGTATTACCGGCTGAACGTGATGCCGATCAATCTGCCACCGCTGCGCGAACGTATTAACGATGTGGCCGAATTGACCCGCCATTTTCTGCAATCCCATGCGGTTTCCGGCCTTGGCAATAAAACCATCAGCCCGCAAGCCATCGATAAAATGCGTCAATCCATGTGGCCGGGCAATGTGCGCGCGCTGGAAAATTTTGTGCGTCAATTGGTGGTTTTGTGCCCCGAGGATGAAATCAGCGCCGATTTTGTAACGGAACAACTGGCACAGCTCCCTTCGGAAAAAATACGCCCCCAAGAGGGCAGTGGCCAAAGCCTGTCCGCCAGTGTGGGCGAACATCTTGAGCGGTATTTCAACCAGCACGGCGATTCCCTGCCGCCCCCCGGTCTGTATAACCGGGTGATAAGAGAGGTCGAATTGCCCTTGATTGCCCTGACTTTATCCGCCACGCGCGGGAATCAGATAAAAGCCGCCGAATTATTGGGCATAAACCGCAATACACTGCGCAAAAAGATTCAGGAACTGGATATTGTGGTGACACGCGGTAAAAAAATGATGTAAACCTGCCACATAATTCGGGGTAATCCGTCAAGGTAGGTTTATTTGTGCAACACTCCAAGGTGAAAGCAGTCTGGCGACGGTTAAACCTGTGGCGCAAAAGCCGTCAGGCGCAAAGCTTTTTTGCCATCCTCATGGCAGGAATTGCACTGGTTCTGGTTTTTGCAAACTACTATGTTTTGCGCCCGTCCAGCGGCGGGGTTTCCAATGACCTGCTGCGTTTGGTGCTGCTGTTCGATTTGATCTACATGCTGGTGCTGGCGGCCATGGTGGCGCAAAAGGTGATGCGCATTATCAATGCCCGCAACGCCAAAACCGCCGGCTCGCGTCTGCATTTGCGGCTTAGCGGGGTGTTTTCGATTGTGGCGCTGGTGCCGACCATTGTGGTGGCGGTGATTTCCACTATTTTGCTGAATTTCGGTTTCGAGAACTGGTTTTCCACGCGGGTGCAGAATGTTGTCGGCAACTCGCTGGCGGCGGCGCAGGCCTATGAGTTTGAAAAACGCAATGATTTAAGCAAGGACGCCCGCCTGTTGGCGCAATTTCTGGAGCAACAGCACCGCATCTCCCAAGACGTCGGGGATGCGGAGTTGCGCAATGCCCTGACCTTGGGCCAAAAACGCATTCAGCGCGGGTTGAAAGAGGCCTTTGTCATTGACGGCGGGGCAAAACTGCGCGCCCGCGGGGAGCGTAGCTATCTGTTTGATTTCGAAGAACCGACACCGGATGAACTGGCGCGTGCAGAAGCCAACGAGCTGGTGATTATCGAGGATTGGGACAACAACGAATTTCGCGCCCTGCTGCGGTTGAACGGCTTTGTGGACCGGTATGTCTATATTTCGCGCAAAGTGGACGGCAAAATTCTGAGCCTGCTGGATGAAACCAAGGAAACGGTTGCCGTCTATAACCAGATGGAACGCGAGCGCGACAAGTTGCTGTTTGATTTGGCCCTGATCTATCTGGGCTTTGCGCTGGTGGTGATTTTGGCGGCTATCTGGTTGGGTTTGTGGTTTGCGGAACGTTTGGCACGCCCCATGGGCCGGTTGGCGGGGGCTGTGCAACGGGTTGGGGCAGGGGATCTTGGCGTGAAGGTGCGCGAAGAAGAAGGCGACGACGAAATTGCCATGCTGGGGCGGGTTTTCAACCGCATGACCCAGCAGGTCAAGCGCCAGCACGATGATCTGCGCGAGGCAAACGCCCGCACAGAACGGCGCCGCCGGTTGTTTGACAGCGTGCTGTCCGGCGTGACGGCGGGGGTGGTTGGCCTGACGCCGGAAGGCCGTATCGAGATGATGAATGCGGCGGCGTCAAGGTTGCTTAATCTGGATCGGGACGCGGATATTGATCAGGAACTGACCAAATCGGTGCCGGAATTCGCCGAACTGTTCAACAAGCTGAATGAAACCGGTGCCAAGTTCACCCAAAAGGAAATTCGTCTGACCCGTGCGGGCAGCCCTGAAATCCTGCTGGTGCGTATTGCCATGCGCCTGTCGGAAACCGGATTGCTCGAAGGTTATGTTGTGACCTTTGACGATGTTACCGATCTGGTATCGGCCCAACGCATGGCCGCCTGGGGGGATGTGGCGCGCCGGATTGCCCATGAAATCAAGAATCCGCTCACCCCGATTCAGCTCTCGGCGGAACGGATGCGGCGCAAATTTGCGCCTTTGGTGGGCGATCAATCGGAAACGCTCGAACAATATGCCGATGTGATTATCCGGCAAACCAATGATTTGCGCCGGATTGTGGACGAGTTTTCCAAATTCGCGCGCATGCCGGAACCCGAGCGCCGCATGCATGATCTTACCAAACTGATCAGCGATGCGGTTATCCTGCAACAGGATGCCTTGGCCCCGACGGAGATAATTCTGGATAACCAATGCGAAACCATCAAGGCCAGTTTTGACGCGACCATGATCAATCAGGCCCTGACAAACCTGATCAAAAACGCCGGAGAAGCCATTGATACATATAGAAACAAAACGGATGATAAAGATTTTAAAGGGCGTATTCTTGTGCAGGTAAATGCGCAGAGAAACAGCACCGAAATCCTGATACAGGACAACGGCATCGGCCTGCCGGTGGAAAATCGGTCGCGCCTGTTTGAACCTTATGTAACACAGCGGGAAAACGGTACAGGGCTGGGCCTGCCGATTGTTAAGAAGATTATCGAGGAACATGGCGGCTCGCTCGAGCTGCTGGACGCACCGGCATTTGAAGGGGAAACCCGGTGCGGGGCCATGGCAAGGATCGTTTTGCCATTTGCCAGTGAAAAGCGTAGAGTATTGGAAAAAGGTAAAGTGGCATAAAACGCCACTGAAGGAGCGGTAAAGATGGGCGATATTTTAGTTGTAGATGACGAAAAAGACATTCGGGAACTGGTGTCGGATATTCTGGTGGACGAAGGGTATACAACCCGCAAGGCTGCCAATTCCGACGAGGCCTTCAAGGAAATCAACGCGGACCCGCCGGATTTGATCATTCTGGACATCTGGCTCAAGGATAGCCGGCTGGATGGTATTGAAATCCTGAAAAATGTGCGCCGCGATAATCCGGATATTCCGGTGGTAATCATTTCCGGACACGGCAATATTGAAATCGCGGTGGCTGCTGTAAAACAGGGAGCCTATGATTTCATCGAGAAGCCGTTCAACATCGATCAGTTGATGGTGGTGATCGCGCGGGCCATGGAAACATCGCGCCTGCGGCGTGAGAATGCCACGCTCAAGGTGCGCGATGTGACCTCTTCGGTGATGATTGGCCAATCCGCCGCCTTTCGCAACCTGATCAGCCAGCTTGACAAAGTCACCCGCACCAACGGGCGCATCATGCTGACCGGTCCTTCCGGTTCCGGCAAGGAGGTCGCCGCGCGCTATATCCATTCCAAATCCAACCGCGCCAATGCGCCGTTTGTATCGGTGAACTCGGCAACCATTGATCCCGAACGCATGGAAGAAGTTCTGTTCGGGCGCGAAGGCACCGAGCGGGGGTACGAGCCGGGTCTTCTGGAACAGGCCCATGGCGGTATTGTCTTTTTTGACGAAGTTGCCGACATGCCGATCGTCACCCAGTCCAAAATCCTGCGGGTGCTGGTGGAACAGCAATTCACCCGTGTGGGCGGGGCCGATAAAGTGCGCGTCGATATTCGGGTGATTTCCGCAACAAACCGCGATTTGATGGCGGAAATTGCCGCCGGCCGTTTCCGCGAAGAGCTGTTTCACCGGTTGAATGTGGTGCCGATCAATGTGCCCTCTCTTGAGGCCAGACGAGAAGACATTCCCCTGATTGCAAACCATTTTATTCAGGAATTCAACCGCGATCAGGGCCTGCCGTTGCGCAGCCTGTCCGAGGAAACCGCCGCTTTGCTGCAAACCATGTCCTGGCCGGGAAATGTGCGCCAGTTGCGCAATGTGATTGAACGGGTGTTGATCCTCGGGCCGGACAGCGGCGAAATCATGCCCAGGGAAATTCCCGGCAATGATGAAACCGCCAAAGGATCCGGCGGTCTGTCCAACACCTATGCCACTTTGCCCCTGCGCGAAGCCCGTGAAATGTTCGAGCGCGAATATCTGATGGCGCAAATCAACCGTTTCGGGGGCAATATTTCACGCACCGCCAGTTTCGTCGGCATGGAACGTTCGGCCTTGCACCGCAAGCTGAAAACCCTGAACGTGGTGACAACGAACCGGGCTGGTACGCGGGTTGCCGAAATCGAAGACCAGCCAGAAGAACAATAGCACCGGATAGGGGGCGCTCATGAAGGTAATCGTATGCGGGGCTGGTCAGGTTGGCTGGCAAATTGCACGTCATCTCGCGGCGGAAAACAATGATGTCACCATCGTTGATAAAAACGAAGCATTGGTCAATCAGGCAACCGATGCGCTGGATGTGGGCGGAATCACCGGTTTTGCCTCTTATCCGGATGTGCTTGAAAGGGCCGGCGCGCGTGATGCGGATATGATCATCGCGGCGACCTATCTGGACGAAGTCAACATGGTAACCTGTCAGGTGGCGCATTCGGTGTTCGGTGTGCCGCGCAAAGTGGCCCGTTTGCGGGCGCAATCCTATCTGGATCCGGTCTATTCCGACCTGTTCCAGCGCAATCACCTGCCGATTGATGTGATTATTTCACCTGAGCTTGAGGTCGCCGCCGCCGCTCTGCGCCAACTGGCGGCACCGGCAACCTTTGACAGCGAGCCGTTTTTGCAAGGCGGTCTGGAAATGATCGGCATTATTCTGGAAGAAGATTGCGCAGTTTTGAACACGCCTTTACGCCAGTTATCAGAACTGTTCCCATCCCTGCGCGCCATTGTCAGCGGCATTCGGCGCAATGGCAACCTGTTTAGCGCCTCCCCTGATGATCAGCTGTTTGTTGGTGATCAGGTATTCCTGTTCACACACAAAGAGGACCTGAGCCGGTCGCTTGAAATTTTTGGCAAAGCCAACAAGAAACGCGAACGGGTGATTATTATCGGGGGCGGCAATGTGGGGCTGGCCGTAGCGCAAAACCTCGAAAATCAGAGCGAACGCATTCGGGCCAAACTGATTGAACGGGATCGCACACGGGCAGAAACCGCAGCAGAAGCCCTTGAACGGACTATTGTCTTGCATGGGGACGGGCTGGATATGGATTTGCTGGAAGAAGCAAACCTGAAAACCGCCGATGCGGTTTTGGCGGTGACGGATGACGACAAAACCAACCTTCTTGTGGCCACAAGGGTCAAGGCCGCCGGCTGCCCTGCGGCGATTGCGCTGGTCAATGATCCGACGCTTTCCTCTTTGCTTGAGCCGCTGAACATCGATTCCTTCATCCACCCGCGCGCCACAACGGTTTCTTCCATTTTGCGCCATATCCGCCATGGGCGCGTGCGTCAGGTCTATTCGATCGGCGATGCCGAGGCCGAAGTGATCGAAGTGCAGGTCATGGCTTCATCGTCGATTTCCGGGCAGAAAATCCGCAACATCGATTTCCCCGAAGGGGC
>JALWOO010000172.1:6789-7453 GCA_027083485.1 Amylibacter sp.
GTGTGCAATCGGGCGATAAAATTATCCGCCCCAATGGCGACACTGTTCTGAACGAAGGTGATTTTGTGGTGATTTTCTCTCTGGTAGCGGATGTTCCGGAAGTCGAGCGCCTGTTTCAGGTCAGCATTGATTATTTTTAGGGCGGGGGGAAACGACGTGTCATTGCTGCCCGCTAATCGGTTCATCGGGGTTTTGCCATGAAGTGGCTGCGTACATTGCCGCTGTTTGTGGTTTTGCTGGGCATCGCCATTTTGTCGATGTATGTGCCGATGGTGCTGGCGATCCGGCAGGAAAACTGGCTTGTCGCGCGCACTTTGTTTTTCTACACCACCTTTGAATTTGTGGTGGTTTTGATGATTGCTGTGGCCACCTCCGGCTATGTGCCACGTAATACCGCGCGTAGTTATTTGCTGACGGTCTTTGCCGCCCTGATAACCATTCCCGCCGTGCTGGCGTTACCGTTCAATCAGTTGGTGCCATCGGTTAATTTCTTTCAGGCCTATTTTGAGATGTTGTCCAGCTTCACCACAACCGGAGCAACGCTGTTTGACAATCCGGCGTCCATTCCCGACCCATTGCATTTGATGCGGGCGCTGACCGGATGGATGGGGGGATTTTTCATACTGGTTGTGGCCCTGTCAATTTTTGCCCCCCTGAACATTGG
>JALWOO010000173.1 GCA_027083485.1 Amylibacter sp.
TTTTTGCCCAAAACCGGTAAATCCCGAGCGTCAGCACCGTCAGCGCCACATTCACCAGCATCAACCGGAAGAAAGGACCGCCCTTGCCGCGATAGGCAATCGGCATGGAGGGCACCGGCACGGGGGGTAAATCCTGCATGTCAGAACTTGTTGTTACGCGGGAAGCCGCGCGGGGCCATACGTCCGGCACTGGCGCGTTTGCCGGTCCATTCGGTCAGGTCTGTTTCGGTGCGGGTGCGTCCGGCAGGGTCAAGCCAGCTCAGGCCGTCGGCAAGGTTGAAGGTAATGGCATCATTCAGGCCGCCATCCTTGTATTTTTGCAACCGCACGCCTTTGCCCCGGCCCATCTCCGGCAATTCGGAAACGGGGAAGACCAGAACCTTGCGGTTTTCACCGACGCAGGCGATATGGTCACCGACAACCGGTTTGCAGATCATCGCCTTGACGCCTTCTTTGACGTTCAACACCTGTTTGCCGCTGCGGGTCTGGGCGATAACGCTGTCCTCGTCCACAATAAATCCGTCACCGGCGCTGGAGGCGATCAACAGCTTGCGGCCCGGTTTGTGGATGAACAGTTTGACCATCTCTACTTCGTTTGGCAGATCAACAATCAGGCGCACAGGTTCCCCCATGCCGCGCCCGCCGGGCAGGTTGTTGGCGGAAATGGTGTAAAAACGCCCATTGCTCCCGAGCAACAACAACCGGTCGGTGGTTTCTGCGTGGAACACAAAGCGGGCCTCGTCGCCGTCCTTGAATTTCAGCTCCTGATCCAGATTGATGTGCCCTTTCATGGCACGGATCCAGCCCATTGCCGAACAGACAACCGTGATCGGTTCCTTTTCAATCATCGCCTCGAGCGGCACTTCCTCGAAATCGGGGGCCTCCGCCAGCTCTGTGCGCCGCGCGCCGCCTTCGGACTGTTTGCCGAATTCCTTGCGCACGTCGCGCAGCTGTTCGATGATGGTCTTCCACTGCTTGTCTTCGCTGGCCAGCAGGTCTTCAAGGTCGGCCCGCTCAATCAGCAGCTTGTCCCGCTCGGTGCGCAGTTCCATTTCCTCGAGCTTGCGCAAAGACCGCAAACGCATGTTGAGGATGGCTTCGGCCTGTACCTCTGTCAGGGTGAATTCGGCCATCATCACGGCCTTGGGGTCGTCCTCGTAGCGGATGATTTCAATCACCCGATCCAGATTGAGGAAAGCAATGATATAGCCTTCCAGTACCTCGAGCCGCCGGTCAATTTTATCGAGCCGGTGTTTGGAACGGCGCAGCAAAACTTCGCGACGGTGGTCGATGAAGGCGCGCAACACTTCCTTCATGCTGCAAACTTTGGGGGTCAGCCCGTCGATTAGCACGTTCATATTCATGCTGAAACGGGTTTCCAGATCAGAGGCCCGGAAAAGGGTTTCCATCAACATCACCGGATCAACGGTTTTGGCGCGGGGTTCCAGAATGATCCGCACATCTTCGGTGCTTTCATCGCGGATATCGGCCAGAATCGGAATTTTCTTGGCGTTGATCAGTTCGGCGATTTTCTCGATCAGTTTGGATTTTTGCACCTGATAGGGGATTTCCGTGACCACTATTTGCCATTGGCCACGGGTCAACTCCTCTTTCTCCCAACGGGCGCGGGTGCGAAAGGATCCGCGACCTGTGCGATAGGCTTCAAGGATGTTCTCGCGCGGTTCCACCAGAATACCGCCGGTGGGAAAATCGGGGCCGGGCACATATTCCAGCAAGGTTTCATCGCGGGCGTTGGGGGCTTTGATCAGATGGATTGCCGCGTCGCACAGCTCGCCGATATTGTGGGGG
>JALWOO010000174.1 GCA_027083485.1 Amylibacter sp.
GATTTCCGCCATTTGTGCGGATGCCTTGCAAGAAATGGGCGTGGTGCTGAATAAGCAAGAACGCACTTTGCTGTTCTCGGAGATGTACGACGAGGTGACAGGCCTTGGACCTTTGGAGCCGTTGCTCAAGGACGAATCTGTTAACGATATCCTGATTAATGGCCCCTTCCAGATATTTGTGGAGCGGGACGGGAAGCTGGAATTGTCGGATGTGCGGTTTCGCGATGACAAGCACCTGATGCGTGTGATCGACAAGATCGTATCGGCGGTGGGTCGGCGTGTGGACGAAAGCAATCCCTATGTGGATGCGCGTCTGGCGGACGGGTCGCGTTTCAACGCGATGGTATCACCGATTGCAGTGGACGGTGCGCTGGTGTCCATTCGTAAGTTTAAAAAAGAAAAACTGAGCATTGATAAACTGGTGGCCTTTGGCGCGTTTACCGACGAAATGGCTGCCTACCTGCATGCAGCGGTGGCATGTCGCCTGAACATTATTGTGTCGGGTGGTACGGGGTCGGGTAAAACCACAACGTTGAATGCGTTATCCGGGTTTATTGATGATGACGAGCGGATCGCCACCATCGAGGACACGGCGGAACTCCAGCTCCAGCAAACGCATTTGGCGCGCATGGAAAGCCGCCCGCCCAATGTTGAAGGTAAAGGTGCCGTAAGCCAGCGTGACTGTTTGAAGAACGCTTTGCGGATGCGTCCGGACCGGATCATTGTCGGGGAAACCCGTGGGGACGAGGTGATCGACATGCTGCAAGCAATGAATACCGGCCACGATGGCTCCATGACCACCATTCACGCCAACTCTGCCCGCGATGCTGTGGCACGTCTGGAAAACATGATTGCCATGACCGGGGTGGAAATGCCTTTGCGTGCCATGCGCTCGCAGATTGCTTCTGCTGTAAATCTGATCGTTCAGGTGAAACGCCTTCAGGATGGTTCGCGACGGATGGTTTCGATTACAGAGGTTGCCGGCATGGAGGGGGAGGTGATCTCTCTGCAAGAAATCTTCCGCTACCAGATCAACGGCACCGGCAAAGATGGCAAAATTGACGGTTTCTTTACGGCTACCGGTCTACGCTCGCTGTATTCTGAACGCTTTACGCAATGGGGTTATGATTTGCCGACCAGTATTTACAACGTTCAACGCGCGGCGGAGTAGATATCATGGGATCACAAGCGATTATTCTAGTCTTGATGTTTGTCGGAGTCGTCCTGATTATCGAAGGCATCTATCTGGTGGCATTCGGCAGGTCGATCAAGCTGAACTCGCGGGTGAATCGTCGCCTGGCCATGATGGAGCAAGGCAAAGATCGCGAAGAAGTATTCGAGGCACTTCGCAAAGAGCGGGATCAACATCGCAAGGGCTTTAAACTGCCAATCATGTCAATGCTGAGCAATAAAGCGCAACAGGCAAATATTGCGTTTTCCCCGAATGCGTTGCTTGCGGTGATGGCGCTTGTCGCTGTTTTTGCCTTTGGCGGACTCACCTATTTCGCATCCATGGGCGTGCCGCTTCGCATTCTTGTTGCGCTTATCATTGGGGGCGGCGGTGTTTATTTCTGGCTCAACGGCAAAGCTAAAAAACGTATGGATGCGTTTGAAGAACAGCTTCCGGATGCGGTTGACCTGATTGTCCGTTCGCTGCGTGTCGGGCATCCTTTTGCGAATGCGATCAATATTGTGGCAACAGAAATGCCGGATCCGATTGGCACAGAATTTGGTATGATTGTTGATGAAACGGCCTATGGGGCTGATGTTGCGGTTGCTTTGCAAAATATGGCAGACCGTATTGCGGTTCCCGATCTTCGGTTTTTAACGGTAGCGGTGGGGATTCAGGCTAAATCAGGGGGTAACCTTGCGGAAGTATTGGACGGCCTGTCCAAGGTTATTCGCGCAAGATTTAAACTGTTTCGCCGTGTCAAAGCCATCACTGCGGAAGCCAAATGGTCGGGCATGTTCTTGTCCGGATTTCCTTTGGCGGCATTGTTGGGGGTCAATGTATTGAATCCGCACTATTATGACGCTGTTAAGCCGACAGAATACTATGTCCCTGCTGCTGTCGTGGTATTTGCTTTGTTGGGTATTAATGCCGTGGTCATGCGGGCCATGGTGAATATTAAAGTGTAAGGTTATGGGTATGTTAGATAAAATATCTGCCTTGTTGACCGAGGTTTTGGGGCCCGAAGGTCCCTTGATCGCTATGGGTGTGTTGGGCGTATTTTTTATCATTATGACCTTGCCAATGTTTTTGGCACGCAAGGAGGACCCATTTGATCGGCTGGCCGGGTCAAACGTGGTGAAAAATCCGCAGGACAAGAAGGCTCCGGAGAAAGCATCTTTACGTCAGAAACAGACTGGTCCGAATTTAGATAAATTTGCAGCATATCTTGAACCACAAGACCAGAAGGAATTTTCGGACCGGCGGTTGAAACTTATTCAGGCAGGATATCGTGCCAAATCAGCTGTGCGGACCTATTACTTTATGCAAATGGTTCTAGGGTTGGGTGGTTTGGCGCTTGGGGCGCTGTATACGTTTACGATTGGTGGTACGGCCGATCTGAAGTGGACGATGATACAGACATTTGGCCCCGGGTTTGCGGGATATTATGGCCCGAATTATTGGGTCGAAAAGCGTCGAGAGAAACGTAAGGCGGAAATTCTGGACAGCTTTCCCGATGCACTCGACTTAATGCTAGTGTGCATTGAAGCCGGCCAATCCCTTGATCAGGCGATTCTGCGCATAGCCAAAGAAATTGCACCATCGTCGCCAGCCCTTTCAGAAGAATTCACGATCGTTTCAAATGAAATGCGTGCCGGCAAAGAGCGACCGGAAGTATTGCGGGATATGTCGGAGCGGTGCGATATTCAGGACATTAGCGCTTTTGCAACAGTGATGATCCAATCGGCTACTTTCGGGACATCCCTTGGCGAAGCTTTGCGGGTTTATGCTGCTGAAATGCGCGATAAACGTGTGACGCGTGCAGAAGAAAAGGCCAACACCCTGCCGACTAAAATGACCCTGTGTACGATGATGTTCACTGTGCCTCCTTTGTTGATTATTATGGTGGGACCGTCTGTTTATTCAATCTATACCCAGATGGTTTTGAGGTAAAAATGGCAATCACGAAATTCTGGTTGGCGTGCCTTTTGCTACTGGGTGCGTGTTCCCCGCTCGGGATGGGGAAACCAGGATCCTTGGTAGAGCATCACAAAGGAATCAAGGCCCCGAAAGGCACAGAAAAAATAACAGAATCTGTTGACGGGTTGATTGTCGGGCATCGTTTGATGGCGGCAGGTGAATACGAGCTTGCGCTCAAGGCCTATAGGCGCGCGGCCGCCGAACATGGCCTGAATGCGGATACGTTGAGTGCAATGGGATCCGCCAATTTGAGATTGGGACGGTTGAACCAGGCCGAAGAGCTTTTGCGTTTAGCTGTTGCCAAAGATGATAAATTTGTTCCGGCGTGGAATAACCTCGGTGTTGTCTTGCAAAATCGTGGTGAATATGGCGAGGCAAAGCGCGTTTTTCAGTTGGCCTATGGTTTGGATAATGGAAATTCTGAAGAAATACGGGCAAATCTAACGAAAATGATCGCAATTTTGGAGAAATCAGGCTATTCTCCGGATAACGAACCAAAAAAATTCGAATTGGTGAGGCGCGGAAACGGCAGGTATCTGCTGCTTCAAACACCAAATTCGAAATAACGGGCAGTACAGGATAAATATAATGGGCAAACCGATTGTAGGGTTTATGGCCATCGCCGGGGTTCTGGCGATTTCAGGCTGTGGGGATTTTGGCAAAACATCCAAAACAAAAAGTATTGACCCGGTAAATGTTGTCGATGCAACGGATCTGAACGATATCATGCTGACGGTGGCCGACCCTAACGAGGCCGTCACCTATTTCCGCAATTCCCTGTCCAAGGAACCGGGGCGCATCGAATTTACGCGGGGTTTGGCCAAATCTTTGGTTCGGGCCGGACGTGCGACAGAAGCCGTTCCTGTGTGGGAAAAGGTAATCAAGCACAAGGATTCAAACGATCAGGACCGGATCGACTATGCGGATGCTTTGATCCGTACGAGCGATTGGAAATCCGCCGAAAAGCAACTGAATACTGTGCCGCCCACCGTTGAAACCTATAAGCGTTACCGGCTCGAAGCGATGGTCGCCGACAGTAATAAAAAGTGGAAAAAAGCCGATAGTTTTTACGAGATTGCAGCGGGTTTGACCACCAAACCGGCAAATGTTTTAAACAACTGGGGGTATTCAAAGCTGGCGCGTGGGGATTACAAGGCAGCAGAAAAGCTTTTTGTTGAAGCGATCACCTATGACAGCAAGCTTTTCACTTCAAAAAACAACCTTGTTCTGGCCCGTGCCGCACAAAAGAAATACAGTCTCCCTGTTGTGCCTATGACCGAAGAGGAAAAAGCTCAATTGCTTTATACGGCTGGTCTGAGCGCAATAAAGCAGGGAGATACCGACGTTGGACGTGGTTTGCTTCAAGATGCTATTGACGCGCACCCACGACATTTTGCCGAAGCCGTGCGCAGTCTGGACGCGCTTAACCACAAGGTAAGTGGCTAATAAATGGCGTTTTCTCCGGCTCTTGTGCTATTGCTGATCGCGGCCCCTTTTTCCGTCTATGCAGCGCTCAGCGATCTGCGATCCATGAAAATTTATAATAAAACCAATTTGGGGTTGTTTATTGGCTTTGTGGTTGCCGGAGTATTTTTATTTCCGATGGAACAATATGGCTTGCGGTTATCACAGGCAGCAGTGATGTTTGTTGCGGGTATGATCATGACAAGTTTCGGCATGATGGGCGGCGGGGATTCAAAATTCATCGCGGCTATGGCACCATATATTGCCTTTCAGGACGCGCTGGGTTTTCTGTTTTTACTGTCTATTTTGTCGCTGGTGACCGTCGCGGTGCATCGCGGAATTGGCGCGATAAAACCATTGCAGCCCAGTTTGACAGGCTGGAGGTCATGGAGCGCGGAGCGGCGAAAATTTCCCTTCGGTGTTACCCTTGGCACATCCCTCATCGTCTATTTGGCGCTTAAGGCTTTTTGAAAACACTGCCGCCAGAAGGCGCTTTTTCAAGCAGAATAAACAGATCATTTCGGGCGACTTCGGTAAAATCCAATGCCGGATCCAGTGCGATTTGTTTTAGCATTTCAGCGCGCACATGTTCATCCATGGGGCAGAGAGGCACCACCAGATAATCCGCATTGGCAAAACCGGGTGTTCCGCCATAATACCAAGGGGCACCGCCGGGCAGAGGGGCGAGGTGCGAGAACATCCACAAACCGCTGACCCAATCCGTATAGATCGCCGACTTTCCCGAACTGCCGGCAATATTGTCCAGTCGCTTTCCGGTTTCCTTCAGGTCGGCAATCAGGCCGTTTGCCTTGTGACATAACGGCAATTCCTCATCACCGAGCATGGTGGCTGAGGCCGGTTGTCCCAGCGCGTCATAGGGAGTGTTGATACGCACAATCCCTTGTTTGGGGGCGCGAAAACGTAAATCTGCCTGAATGTTAATGGGCAAGGAAACAGGAAAGGCCTCGCCGTTAAGGCCTTTGTGAACCAAAAGCGATTGCAATTGCGTGAGTGATAAAGGCAACCCCATTGCCATCAAAACGATGCCCATTACTTGCACGGCCTTTTTTAGAGGCCAGCCAAAGCTGTTATATAAAACTACGGGTTCGGACAGCACAAACAGTATCAATCCCGCCATCACCATCCATTGCGGGTCGTTCTCCCAGTTTTGATAGGTCACAAACCACCATCCGGCACCCAAGACCAAAACCACCAAACCCTGTTTTTTCTGGCGTGCCTGACGCAAGAAAACTACCGCAGCCAGAAGGGCTATCAACCCCGGCAAGTGGCGCGCCGACAAGAGCATTTTGGAAAGGCTCAGACCGGGATAGGGCCTAAGGCTGTTGCTGGCGACGCTGCGTAAATCGTTAACATAGGCCGCCCAATAACTCAGCCCGCCCAAGGGAAATGTGAATGCGGCCATAAATGCGATGCAAATGATGACGGATAGTGCAAGTTTCGTCCACTCTTTGTTCAAGGCCAGCGAAAGTATGATAGCCGGTAGCAAATAGACCGCATAGGTGGCTTTGGTCAGGGTCAGAAAACCGACACCAATACCCAGAACCAGCGCATCAAAAATGAGGGCTGTTTGGCTTGCCCGCCCCGGCAAGACCGCGATGGCCACAACGGGCATGGCAACAGCCCAGCCCCAATTGTTGTAGTACATTGATGCACTCACCGAGGGTAATAATCCGCCGTGGATGTAGGCAAAGAACATTGCCAGATATACCGAGGCAAACACCAAGGCTGCCGCCGGTTTAAACCGGCTTAGGCCAACCCAATAGATCGCCGGAAGGGATAACAGGGTGAGGAATGAGGGCGCATAGGCGAAGGCCTTGCCCAAGCCGAAACCGGTCTTGACCAGAGTCGAAATCGGCATGAATGCAAGTATTCCCAAGGGTGTCAGGAAATCGCGATGTGGCACTTCCCCTTTGGCCATCCGCAGCACGGCTTGCGCCATATGCAGAGCATCCCCCTGAAAGCTCATCACCAGAAACCCATCCGGATTCACGCGCGCTATTGTAAACAGAGACCATACCGCGATTAGGAAAATTGCGTACCAGATATAGAAAATACGGCCCAAAACACCCTCGAGATTTAATTTACGTTAAATCTAGTGGATATATTGCCTTTGCGCAAAAGCGAATTGCGGTTTTTGTTTACCTAAATGTGTTAGCAGCCTAAAACAGAAGAAAAGAGCAGTGGTTAGGCAACAAAATGAACATTCACGCGCGGATTCCGCATCGCCCTCCTGTCCCGATGTCCGTGGAAGCAACCGGCCTGAATCCGGTTTTTGCCCGCGACATTCTGATTAAAACCATGTTTCGCAAAAACGTGGAGACCGCACGTGATGTAGAGCGGGAGTTGTGTTGCTCAACGCCGGTAGCGCTGGAGCTGCTTGAACTGGCGCGTGCACAAAATCTGATCGAGGTTAAGGGGTCCACTGGCGAGGGGTCTGCAAAGCTGATGCGCTATCAAATGTCGGATAGCGGCAAGGCCCGTGCGCTTGATGCCTTGAACCAATCGGAATATTTCGGGGCGCTGCCGATCCCGCTCGAGATTTACAAAAAGCAGGTTGCCTTGCAATCGGTGGCGGATGTGGGCATCACCCGTACCGCCCTTGAAGGGGCTCTGAGCCATTTGGTTGTTCCGGATGGGCTGCTGGCCCAATTGGGGCCTGCGGTCAATTCAGGAAAATCAATCCTGATGTATGGCCCACCGGGGAACGGGAAGTCATCCATATCCAATGGCATTCGCGATGCTCTCGGGGATCGGATTTTTGTGCCCAAAGTGTTGGAGTATTCCAATCAGG
>JALWOO010000175.1 GCA_027083485.1 Amylibacter sp.
GATCAAAAATATCCCCGATCAGGCTGTCCGGAATACCGGCCCCGTTGTCGATCACCTGAATTTGCAAGGGCAGGTTCTCGGTATGGTGCCCCGCCACGGCAAGCTTGACCCCGGAATTATACGAGGTGCGGATTTTGATGGTGCCCTTGGTGCTGTCCACGGCTTCGGCCGCATTTTTCAACAGGTTCTGAAACACTTGCAGCAATTGGTCACTGTCACCGGCCACATCGGGCAAGGACGGGTCATATTCCACGCTAAAGCTTACATGCGCGGCAAATCCGGCCTTGGCGGCGCGATGCGCACGGTCCAGCACATCATGGATGTTCACAGGTTTGCGCATCACTTCGCGCTGATCGCCCACATGTTCAACCCGATCAACCAATTCACCAATCCGGCGGGTTTCAGAGGTGATCATTTCGGTCAGCTCCTGATCCTCTTCGCTCACGGTCATGCCCAGCAACTGCGCCGCGCCCGATATGCCGGCAAGCGGGTTGCGTATTTCATGGGCCAGCATCGCCGCCATCGCCGCCACAGAGCGCGCCGCCGCCAGATGGGTGAGCGAGCGGCTCATTTTCTGGGCAACGCCGGTAGGCTGGATTATCAGCAACAACCTGCTGGAATCGCGCCCCATGACCCCGATATGCACATTGCAGCTCTGGCTTGGCTGGTCGAGCGGAGCCACATCGACGTTGTATTGCATCAGGGAGCCATGGCTTTGGCGCGCGGAATTTGCCGTATCCCCGATCACCGAGCCGGTGCCGAAAACATCGGCAATACGCTTGCGGCGCATTTGTTTGCGCGAGGTTTGCACCAGCAATTCACCGGCCCCGTTGGCATCAATGAGGTAATCCTGTTCATCAATCACAAAGGCCGGAAACGGCAGAATATTCCAGATAGTTTCGTAATCAACCATCACGCGGCCACCTTTGACGCGGGAAGATGTGATAGCAAATCAAGCACCTGATCGGGGTCTTTGCCGGTCAGGATTGCCTTGCGCAAATCCGGCGCGGTGCCCATGTGATCCATGTACCAGCCCAAATGTTTGCGCGCCACCCGATTGCCCAAAACCGGACCGTAAAAGGTGAGCATCGCCTCGTAATGCATTGAAATCATGTCAATCAGGTCGCTTTCTATTGGTATTTTCGGCGCTGGCGCTCCATAAAGCGCGGCACCGATTTCCGCCAGCAACCAGGGCTTGCCCTGTGCGCCGCGCCCGACCATCACGCCATCCGCCCCCGACTGTTTCAATGCACTGCGTGCGGGGCCAATGCCGGTAATATCGCCATTGGCAATCACCGGCACAGTGACCGCGTCCCTGACCGCGCGAATAGCCCGCCAATCCGCCTGCCCTTTGTAAAACTGGCAGCGCGTGCGCCCGTGGATGGTGATCATCTGCACGCCGGCCGATTGCGCCCGTTTGGCCAGCTCCGGCGCGTTAAGCAAATCATCATCCCAGCCCAAACGGGTCTTCAGCGTCACCGGCACATCCACCGCCGCCACCACCGCATCTATCAGGCGCAGCGCGTGATCCAGATCTTTCATCAAGGCAGAACCGGAATAACCGTTTGTCACCTTTTTCGCCGGACAGCCCATGTTGATATCAATGATTCGCGCCCCGTTATCCGCACAAATCTGTGCGCATCGTGCCATAAGACCGGCCTCGGTTCCGGCGATTTGCACGGCGGTATTTTCCGTCTCCAGGCCCAATTCGGCCCGTGCCTTGGCCTGTGTTCCCGTTTTATGCTTGGCATAGACCAGCTCGCGGCTGGCCACCATTTCGGACACCACCAGACCGGCCCCGAAA
>JALWOO010000176.1 GCA_027083485.1 Amylibacter sp.
CACAAAACCGGCGACCGGATGATGTTTCGGGGTTGGCTGTAAATACTGGCCAATGGTCAGAAAATCTATGTCCGCTGCGCGCATATCATCCATCACCTGATGCACGCCTTGGCGGTCTTCGCCAAGGCCGACCATGATACCGGATTTGGTGAACATCATCGGGTCCAGCTCCTTGACCCGTTGCAACAGACGCAAGGAATGGAAATACCGTGCCCCCGGACGTACCGACGGATACAGGCCCGGCACGGTTTCCAGATTGTGGTTGAACACATCGGGGCGGGCCGCGACCACGGTTTCAAGCGCGCTTGCGTCACATTTCAGGAAATCCGGTGTCAGAATTTCAATGGTGGTGTCCGGTGAACGGTGGCGCACAGCGCGGATGGTCTGGGCGAAATGTTCCGCCCCGCCATCGCTCAAATCATCCCGATCCACCGAGGTAATCACCACATGTTTCAGCCCCAGCTTTTCCACCGCATGGGCCACGCGCCCCGGCTCGAACGTATCCAGTTGATCCGGTTTGCCCGTGGCAATATTGCAAAAAGAACAGCCACGTGTGCAGATTTCGCCCATGATCATCATGGTGGCGTGACCTTGGGACCAGCATTCCCCCACATTGGGGCAACCGGCCTCCTCGCAGACCGTGACCAAATCATTGCCGCGCATCAAATCACGGGTCTTTTTATATCCGTCGCCGGTCGGGGCCTTGACGCGAATCCAGCTGGGCTTGCGCAGTCGCTCGCTATCGGGGCGTTTGGCTTTTTCGGGGTGGCGTTGCTCGGGAATTTTCAAATCACGCATGGCTTGTCCTCGTTCATCCTGCGGCCTGTATAATCCGCCGAAAATCGGTTGTCTTGCGAAATCGTCGCAACAAAGATTGCGCCAAAGTTAGAATCGTTATAAAAGAGCACAACTGCAATTTCTCACTCAAAGGATACCCTTATGCATCAAGGCGTTAAACTCCCCGACGTGGTGTTCCACACCCGTGTTCGCGACGAATCCATCGGCGGCGACAATCCGTTCCGCTGGCAGGATATGACCACTGCCGATTATTTCGCCGGCAAACGGGTTGTTCTGTTCTCCCTGCCTGGCGCATTTACCCCGACCTGTTCCACCTATCAGCTGCCGGGCTATGAAAACGGCGCTGCCGATTTCAAAGCACAGGGCATCGATGAAATCTACTGCATGTCCGTCAACGACAGCTTTGTGATGAACAAATGGGCGCAATCCCAGAACCTTAAAAACGTCAAGGTGATCCCAGATGGTGCCGGTGTTTTCACCCGCATGATGGGCATGCTGGTTGATAAATCCAACATCGGCTTTGGCCCGCGCTCCTGGCGCTATGCGGCTGTTGTCAACGACGGCGTTGTTGAAGCATGGTTCGAAGAGCCGGGCCGCGAAGACAACCACGGCGAAGACCCCTACGGCGAAAGCTCGCCTGAAACCGTTCTGGCGTGGCTCAAAGCAAACGCCTGATTTTTCAGGGGGGCTGCTGATTAATCCGGCCCCCCTGCTCCGGAGCGTTTGGAAACAGTGATGAAATTTTTGCGCGCGCTTCGGTTTATACTGGCCTTGGCCATCTCCACCTTCTTGATAACCTTTGTGTTTGTGCTCGGCTTTGCCGCGCTGCAACCGCTGTTTGAACCGGATCCCTTTGAACCGGCCGATGTGATTGTCGTGCTCGGCGCAGGCATGGACCCGAACGGGGATTTGCATATTTCCTCGAAACTTCGGGTGGAAAAAGGCGTAAAACTCTACCATCAGGGCAGCGTCAAACCCTTGCGTATCACCGGCGGTGTCGGCCGC
>JALWOO010000177.1 GCA_027083485.1 Amylibacter sp.
ACACCCTGACTACCTGCTTCTATCGTGGTTGACGATGGGGCAAAGACTATCTGATGTTCCGTTAACACGGCATTAATTTGGCGCGAACATTCCGCACCGGAGAGTTCCCGTTCGACCGGCACCAGCGTTTCGTCGAATTTCACGTCGATTTTATAGGATTCCTTGCCGCCAATGCGCACGGAAAACAGGCGCGAGATTTCGGCCTCTACATCCGGGCTGGCACCGGTGCCGCGGATTTCCACGCGATCGGGTTGCACAATGACGCTGCCATGATGCAGCTGCGCCAGTCCTTCAAGACCGGCCAGCACCCGTTTGGGCCAGCCATCGGGTAAGTTCCGGTCGATGCGGGTCTGGTTTTCAACGGCTTTGCGGCCGAACAAGGCGCTGGCAAAAGCGGTGATGCTGTTTTTGGAACGGCTGTTTTGCACCCTTCCGCGCAATTGCACCACCCCTTCGGGGCTGCGCGTGGCGGTGAATTCCGGCGATTCGCTCGGGGCATTATTGCCATCAACCAACACTTTGGGCGGCAGCACCGCATGCAGGGAAAACAGTTCCGGCAAGTTGTTTTCCAGCTTCGCCACAACCTTGTCAAACTGGGCCTGCGTGGTGTCATCCACCGCAATCATGGCGATGTCGCTATCGGTAAAGGTCAAGGTCCCGCCGCCAAGCTCTTTCAGGGCTTCAATGCTCATCACAACCGCTTTGGCCCAGTCGGTTGTGGGCACGCCAAGGCCAATGTCACAGGTGGCTGTCGGTTTTACCCCGACCTTGCGGGCAGCGCGCAGAATGCGGGATTTAGTGTCACGTGTATCGGCAGAACAAGAGGCTAGCTCGGCTTTGCCGTTCTTCAGGGTCATACGCATGCGAAAAGGGGAAATAACAGGACGCGGTGCCGTAATGTCCAGCACAAGCTGGGTGTTGTCGGGCTTGTTGGCCTTTAACATCTTTTCCAGCCGTTTTTGTTCATCGACGGATTCCGTTGCGGCTGTCACCTTCACCCGTTCCGGCGTGATCGATATTTTGGACAGGGGCAATTGCGCCAGACTGTCCAGCCCGAAATCCAGGTTTTCCTTCCAGCCGGAAGGGATTTTATATTCGGCGGATTCAAGCATATCTGTCACAGTGCCTTCGCCGACAATGGATTGGGCACGCTCCAGAATTTTCGTGCGCCCCTGACGTTCCGGAATAAGCCCGATCAATGATACCCGATCCAGATTGCGCAAGGCCTCCAGAGTAAAGCGCGGCACAACGATTTCACTGGATTGCAACACTTTGGTACGGTCGTGAATACGCTTTGTATCAACGACCTGCCCCATGATTTCCAAGGCACGGAACCGGCTGACCTCATCCGGTGCAAGGCCGGTTAAATTTACCTGTAGGCCATCGGGGCGAATGGTGGCCCAATCCTGTCCGGCGGCCAGCAAAGCCGTCTGGATCCGGGACTCGGTTTCATCTTCGATGTAATCCACCGCCCGCGTTGCAAAAGTAAAGGAAGCCGCCGCTGCTAAAATCATGCAGATAACGGAAAATAACAGTGCTGTGCGGTGCATTCGGGGTCCTGGTTCCGGTGTGTCGTAGAAAGGGTGTAAGCGATCCGGCTGCTGCCATCAAGGGATTGCGGCGTCAGGCGAGCATTGCCAGCGACCAGACCGCCACCGGTATCAGTCCGGCATCCCGATTGGAGCGAAACAACTTCAGACAGTTTTCCACGTCATCCACATCCAGACGGCGCAATTGCCATGTTAAATGCAACCCGAAGAACCAAATCCCCGCCAAAACCCCGATCAGCGCCACTGGCGACAGGGTCGTTATCAATGGGCCTCCCGGCCAGATCACCGCCAGCAGCATCAACAGCAAGGTAAGCACCTGAAAACCGAGCAGCCAACGCGGTGTATTTTCGGCGAAAAGCCGCGCAGTGGACTTTACCCCGATCAACGCATCATCCTCTTTGTCCTGATGCGCATAGATGGTGTCGTAAAACAGCGTCCAGCTGATTCCCGCCAGATACAGCAGAACCGGTGACCATGTCAGCGATCCGCTATGCGCGGCCCAGCCCAGCAAAGCCCCCCAGTTGAAGGCCACCCCCAAAAACACCTGCGGCCACCAGGTGAACCGCTTGGCAAAAGGATAAATCGCCACCGGCACCAGCGCCAGAATGCCGAGCAGAATGGTAAATCCGTTGAACGTCAGCAAAATAGCAAAGGCAATCGCCATTTGCACCACCATCCAGACCGCCGCCTGTTTGGTGCTGACCTGCCCCGAAGGCAATGGCCGTGAACGGGTACGCGCCACCTGTGCATCAATGTGGCGGTCGGTAATATCATTCCACGTACACCCCGCCCCGCGCATCAAAAACGCCCCCATGGCGCAGGCAATCGCCAGCCAGAGATCATAGGCATTCGGCCCTGCCGGATCCGCAAGAATGCCAAGCGCCAACCCCCACCAGCACGGGATCAGCAACAGCCACGTCCCCGCCGGCCGGTCCGCCCGCGACAAACGCAAATAGGGCCGCGACCAGCGCGGGGCGAAACGGTCCACCCAGTTCAAATCGGTGGCATCGGCAACCCGGCCATCGTCCGGTTGTTCTGGAACTTGCTTCTGATCGGTCATATATTGCGCCCATGACAAAGAATATCAAACTTCGGCTCTATGTAGACGGGCCATTGGGGGCAGGGCAAACAGTTTTGCTGACCAAAGAACAGGCGCACCGGCTTTTTACGGTGATGCGCCTTGCTGTGGGCGATCATGTGGCGCTGTTCAACGGCACCAGCGGGGAATGGCGCGCCGAGGTCATGCAGGCCGGCAAACGCAAAGGCGTGCTGCAGTGTCAGGACCAAACCGCAGCGCAACTCGACCCGCCCGACCTGTGGCTGTTGTTTGCCCCGATCAAAAAGGCCCGCACCGAATTCATCGTGGAAAAAGCCACCGAAATGGGCGCGGCGCGGGTGTTTCCGGTGCAGACGGATTTCACCAACGCCGAACGCCTGAAACATGAACGCCTGCAAGCCCATATGGTTGCGGCCGCCCAACAATGCGGCGGTACCTATGTGCCCCCGCTGGAACCTGTGCAAAAACTGTCCAAGCTGCTGGATCAGTGGCCGGATGACCGCCAATTGCTGTTTTGCGATGAAACCAGAGTCGGCCAACCGGTCGCCTCGCTGCAAAACGCCAGGCGCGGCAAATGGGCGATTGTTATCGGTCCCGAAGGCGGCTTTTCCCCAAACGAAGCCGCCCGCCTGCGCGCCATGCCACAGGCCACCAGCATCAGCCTCGGGCCCCGCATCCTGCGCGCCGACACCGCCGTCGTCGCCGCCCTGACCCTCTGGCAACAGGCGCTTGGCGACTGGGGATAACCTCCCCCTTGTTTCCATTTTCGGCAAATATCCTCGGGGGTGAATTTCCCGCAAGGGAAAGAGGGGGCAGACAGCCCCCTCCCTTAGCACGCCAGCCAGCAAAAAAGCATGCCGAAAGGTACCCCCTACAGGCCTTCGTAAATCCGGAAACGCCCGCAGAGGTTGGCGACTTTGGCTCTTACCGCTGCTTCGACTTCTGCATTGCCGTCTTCGCCATTGGCGGCCAGCCCGTCGATCACTTCGCAGATCAGATCGCCGATTTCGCGGAATTCCGCCTCGCCAAAACCGCGGGTGGTGCCGGCCGGGGATCCCAGACGCAGACCCGAGGTCACAAAGGGTTTTTCCGGATCAAACGGGATGCCGTTCTTGTTGGCGGTGATATTGGCGCGGCCAAGCGCCTTGTCCGCCTGATTGCCCTTCACGCCTTTGGGGCGCAAATCGACCAGCATCACATGGGTGTCGGTGCCGCCGGTAACGATATCAAAGCCGCCTTTGATCAGCTGATCGGCCAGTGCCTGAGCATTGGCAATCACCGCTTTCTGGTAGTCCTTGAACTCGGGGCGCAGGGCCTCGCCAAAGGCAACCGCCTTACCGGCAATCACATGCATCAACGGGCCGCCCTGAATGCCGGGGAAAATCGCCGAATTGATCTTCTTGGCGATGGTTTCGTCATTGGTTAGCACCATGCCGCCGCGCGGGCCGCGCAGGGTTTTATGGGTGGTGGTCGTGACCACATGCGCATGGGGGATTGGCGAAGGATGCACCCCCGCCGCCACCAGACCGGCAAAATGCGCCATGTCCACATGCAGATAGGCCCCGACCATATCGGCAATTTCGCGAAAGCGTTTGAAATCGATCTGGCGCGGAATGGCGGAACCGCCGGCGATGATCATTTTGGGGTTATGTTCCTTGGCCAGAGCCTCTACCTGATCATAGTCAATCCGGTTGTCATCCTTGCGCACACCGTATTGCACCGCGTTAAACCATTTGCCCGACTGGTTCGGAGCCGCCCCGTGGGTCAGATGGCCACCGGAAGCAAGGTTCATCCCCAGAATGGTATCGCCCGGCTGCAACAGCGCCTGCATCACGCCCTGATTGGCTTGTGATCCGGAATTCGGCTGCACATTGGCGAAATCACAACCAAACAGCTGTTTGGCGCGATTAATCGCCAGATTTTCGGCCACATCCACATATTGACAACCGCCATAATAGCGCCGCCCGGGATAGCCTTCGGCGTATTTGTTGGTTAGCACAGAGCCTTGTGCCTCCATCACGGCGCGCGACACGATGTTTTCAGAGGCAATCAGCTCGATTTCATCGCGCTGGCGGCCCAACTCGTTGGTGATAGACCCGAAAATCTCGGGATCGCGGCTGGCCAGTGTTTCGGTGAAAAAACCGGGATCACGGTGGGAAGATGTCATGGGGGAGGCTCCTGCAATGTTAATTTGGTTTCCTATAGGAAACTTTCGCGGATCAAAACGCGCCAAATACGACATTCAACGCGCCATTGGGGACGTAGCGCCCATATGTCCGAAACAGGGGCAAAAGTACATGCGTAAATCGTCTTGATACAATCAGGGCGACAAAAAGCCCTTGCCATGGCCGGTCAGATGCCCAAACTGGCGCGGTAAATTGGGGCAGACCATGACAACACGTAAAAAAATCAGCTTTGTGGCCAGCAATGCACCGGTGGCACAGGCATCCTGCACGGAACTGGCCGCGCGCTATGGCAATGTGCCGATTGATCAGGCCGATGTGATTGTGGCGCTCGGGGGCGACGGATTCATGCTGGCAACCCTGCATGACCACAACAAACTGGGCATTCCGGTTTACGGCATGAATCGCGGCACGGTCGGATTTATGATGAACGAATTTGCCCCGCACGGATTGCTTCAGCGGCTGGACAGGGCCGAAGAGGCCATCATCCACCCGCTGCGTATGCGCGCCCATTGTGTGGATGGCCACGAAGTCGAGGCCTTGGCCATCAACGAAGTCTCCCTGCTGCGTCAGGGCGCGCAGGCCGCCAAATTGCGCATACTGGTAGATGGCAAATTGCGCATGAAAGAACTGATTTGCGATGGCGCGCTGGTGGCAACCCCTGCCGGCTCCACCGCCTATAATTATTCCGCCCACGGCCCGATCCTGCCGATCGGGGCAGAGATCCTCGCCCTGACCGCTGTTGCCGCCTTTCGCCCCCGCCGCTGGCGCGGGGCGCTTCTGCCCATGTCCGCCAAAGTGCGTTTCGAAGTGCTGGAAGCCAGAAAACGCCCCGTGTCGGCAGTGGCCGATGGTAAAGAGGCCCGGGAAGTGAAATGGGTCGAAATCGAAAGCGCACCGGATATTTCCCACCGCATCCTGTTTGATCCGGACCACGGGCTGGAAGAGCGGTTGATTTCGGAACAATTCCAGTAAGGAAAACCATGTCGGAAATCGAATTCGGAAAACTCGAAGAGTTACCGCTGCGCACTGCCCGTGCCCAAGAGAGATTAGTACCGCATGCGGAAAAACTGGCAGCTGTTCTGGGCTGTCAAGTATACGAAAATGATGGCAGCAAAGCGATTTTCGCCGGTGAAAAGCGTCAGCCACCCTATGATAATCCGGAAAACTGGGACGCGATCATTGATTGGCAAGAAGAACGCCGCCAAGCCTATCGTGCCACCCTGAACGCAATTCTGGATCAAGGTTCGAATTAGCCCCCCTATTCAGAAAGGTTCCCCCCATGCGCTGCCTGCTTCAACGTGTTACCTCTGCTTGCGTCACGGTTGACGGTGATATCATCGGCCAGACCGGCCCGGGCCTGCTGGTGCTCGCCTGCGCCATGCAGGACGATACTGAAACGAACGTGGATGTGATGGCTCGCAAGCTGGTCAACCTGCGGATTTTTCAGGATGCGACGGGGAAAACCAACCGCTCTGTTCTGGATGTGGGCGGCAGTGTTCTGATAGTCAGCCAGTTCACCTTGGCGGCCGACACCAGCCGCGGCAACCGGCCCGGCTTTTCACAGGCTGCCGCGCCGGATCCGGGCCGGCGGCTTTACGAATTGCTGTGCGAACAGGTGGCGGCCCTCGGCGTGCCGGTGGAAACCGGACGCTTTGGCGCGGATATGCAGGTGTCCTTGGTGAATGACGGGCCAATGACCATTTGGCTGGAAAAGTAACGCGGCGTTTCCGGTCTGCGCTCTTGAAGTTGTGTGACCGATCTATAAATCCCCCGTTATGAAACGTTTTACCTTTGCGCTCCTGACCATCGCCCTGCTGGGTTTTGCCGGTTTGGCGACTGCAACCCTGATGCCCAAAGCCGCAGCCAATGGCGAATGTGTCGTGTTGCTGCACGGCTTGGCACGCACGTCGAAATCCTTTTTGCTGATGGAATGGCGGTTGCAACAGGATGGCTATCAGGTTGTGAATGCCAATTACCCGTCAACAGAAAAACCGGTCGCCGAACTGGCTGCCGAAACCATCCCCGACGCGGTGCAGCAGTGCAAAAGCGCTAAAACCCTGCATTTTGTAACCCATTCCATGGGCGGCATCTTGTTGCGCCAATATATGGCCACCCCTGCCAACCGGCCTGCTAATCTGGGGCGGGTCGTGATGCTGGCACCGCCGAACAAAGGCTCTGAAATCGTCGATGAACTGGCGGATTTTCCGGGCTTTGGCTGGATCAACGGTGTGGCGGGGGCAGAACTTGGCACCGGTGCAAACAGCCTGCCCAACCGGCTTGGCCCTGTGGATTTCCCGCTGGGGGTGATCGCGGGCAACAGCAGTATCAGCCCGTATTTTTCATTCCTGTTACCGGGGCCTGATGATGGCAAGGTGAGTGTTGAAAGCACCAAGGTTTCGGGTATGGTGGACCATATTACCTTGCCTGCGACTCATACCTTTATGATGAACAACCCCGATGTTTATAATCAGGTGATCGCCTTTTTGGCATCGGGGCATTTTGCGCAGGACGTGCCATAGGGTATTTATTCTTTTCGAATTCGTTTAAATATCCCCGCCGGAGGCTAGAAAACTTTTATGCCTCCGGCGGGGATATTTATGACGAATTCGAAGG
>JALWOO010000178.1 GCA_027083485.1 Amylibacter sp.
ATTGCGCAAACAACACCGCAATACCGACCCCGCCGACAATCGCCACCGCCAGCGCGCTAAAGGTGATCTTCAGCGTGGTGCCAAGCGCCCCGATCAGCAGCGACCAGTCATCAATCAACGCCTGCAATACAAGGCGCGGACCCGGAATAATATAATGCGGTATGTTGTTCCAGACCACCAGACGATCCCAGGCAATAATGCTGGCCACCACCACAATCATCGGCAACACCCAGCGGGCGATTTTATCCCGCTTGGCGGCGCGGGCTTTGCGCATTTCCACCGGATCGATTGGCATTTCCTCAAAGCTGCTCATAAATGGTCCCCCGTTTGCATGGCCGCATGCAGCGCATCGGATGCTTCGCGACAATAGCGGTTATAGGCGCTTGAGGTGCGGAAATCCTCGTCGCGCGGATAGGGCGCGGGCACGTCGATATCGGCAACCACCCGACCGGGCCGCGCCGCCATTACCACGATCCGGTTCGACAGATAGGCGCTCTCGAACACCGAATGGGTCACGAAAATCACCGTCCAGTTGAATTTCTCCCACAGATGCAGCAGGTCATTATTCAGCTTGAACCGGGTAATTTCATCCAGCGCTGCAAAGGGTTCGTCCATCAACAAAAGCTTGGGCCGCGTCACCAACGCGCGGGCAATCGACACCCGCATTTTCATGCCGCCGGACAACTCGCGCGGATAGGAATCGGCGAATTTGCCTAGGCCGACCATCTCCAGCGCCTCGGTCACCTGATCATGGGCCGCCTTGCGCGATGCCCCCTTCAGGCGAAGCGGCAACCAGACATTTTCAAAAACCGTCGCCCATTGCATCAGCGTAGGCTCCTGAAACACAAATGAAATCTCGTGATCCGGCCGCCCCAGGTGATCGACCGAAGCCATGGGCCATTCAACCCGCCCCGTGGTCAGGTTTCCCAATCCGGCAATGATTTTCAAAACCGTTGATTTGCCGCAGCCCGACGGGCCAAGCAAGCTGACGAAAGACCCCTGTTCAACATCCATGGACATGCCTTGCAGGGCCACGGTGCCATTGGAAAACGTCTTGCCGACCTGCTGCAACGACAGCAAAATATTCTTGCTCATTCGCACCCTCCCCGGTCCGAAATCAGGGGGCCGGCACGGCCCCCTTCACCGGTCTAGTTCCCCATCAGTTTCTTTTTGACATCCAGCCCGACACCTTTGTTAACAAAATCCAGCGTATAGGCCTTTTTGTAATCCAGACCCGGATCCAGCACGCCGGCCTTGACCATCTTGTTATAAAAGCTCTCGATCCGCGCATCCGTCATCGCTCCGATGCCCAGCGTTTCCGTATCGCCGGAATCGACAATCCCGTATTTTTGCAATTGCGATATGGCAAAATCGATCTTGTCCTGCGACATATCGGGGTTGTCTTTCTGGATCAGCTTGTTGGCTTTGGTCCGGTCCCCGTACATGTAATTTGTCCAGCCCAGAATGGAGCCGTCAACGAAACATTTCACCACCTCCGGCTTGCTGTCGAGCGTGGCCTGCATGGTGTCAATCAGGGTGGAATAGGTGTCAAATCCGTAATCCGCCAGCAAAAACACATTCGGTTCAAACCCGCCCTCGACCTCGATTACATGCGGTTCAGACGTCACATAGCCCTGTTGGCCGCTTTTCTTGTTCGCCAGAAACGGGGCAGAATTATAGGTATAGGGCTTGCGCTGTTCATCCTTGAATCCGATGCTGACCATCCAGCGGTAAAACGATTGATAGCCGCCGTTGCCAATGAACAATGTATCGGCGGTTTTCAGGCTCTCCCATGTGT
>JALWOO010000179.1 GCA_027083485.1 Amylibacter sp.
ATCCTACTCGCTGGCAGGGCCAATAACTTGCTTAAATGAAAATCCGCGCAAAAGCGGTGTTTCCAAATAAAAAGGGGAGAGAAATGTCAGATATTTCGGGGGACTATAAAGATCCCAACGTCATGCCGCCGATTGCGCAGGCTGTGCCGCTGGGGCTGCAGCATGTGTTGGCGATGTTTGCGTCCAATGTGACGCCCGCCATTATTATTGCCGGTGCAGCCGGTTTCGGTTTTGGCTCGGATCAAGGCGCGCTCGGGTTTCCGGACATGCGCTATATGATCCAGATGTCGATGCTGTTTGCCGGCATTGCAACGCTGTTTCAAACCATCGGCATGGGGCCGGTCGGGGCGCGTTTGCCCATCGTACAGGGCACATCCTTTGCCTTTTTGCCCGTGATGATTCCGGCCGTGGCCGGTCAGGGCGTTGATGCCATGGGCGGGCTGATGACCGGCGTTGTTATTGGCGGGATCTTCCATTTTATGCTGGGCACCGTGATTGGCAAAATCCGCTTTGCACTGCCGCCGCTGGTTACCGGCCTGATCGTGCTGATGATCGGTCTGTCACTGGTCGAGGTGGGCATTAAATACGCCGCCGGTGGTGTGCCGATGATGAGCAAACCGGAGTTCGGTTCCCTGAACCAGTGGACACCGGCGCTTGTGGTGATTGTTGTGACTTTGCTGGTGAAATTCTTCACCCGCGGTTTTCTGGCGGTCGCCGCTGTGCTGATCGGGTTGATTGCCGGTTATATCGTGGCCTATTTCATGGGTCAGGTGAACCTGTCAAACATTGGTCGTGCTGCCGCATTCGAGGTCCCTGTACCGTTCAAATGGGGCTGGGATATCAACTGGGCCATTGTTATCGGCATGTGTTTGATGGCGGTGATCTCTGCCATTGAAACCGTGGGCGATGTGTCCGGCATCACCAAGGGCGGCGCAGGGCGCGAGGCCACCGACAAGGAAATTACCGGTGCGACCTTTGCCGATGGTTTGGGCACAGCCGTTGCCGGTATCTTTGGCGGTCTGCCGAACACATCGTTCAGCCAGAACGTGGGTCTGGTTTCCATGACCGGCGTCATGAGCCGTCATGTTGTGACCATTGGCGCGCTGTTCCTGATTGCTGCCGGGTTCATTCCCAAGGTAGGGGCCGTGATCAACACCGTGCCGATCAATGTTCTGGGCGGCGGTGTGATCATCATGTTCGGCATGGTGGCTGCGGCCGGTCTCTCAATGTTGGCCGAGGTCAACTGGAACCGGCGCAACATGGTTATTCTGGCGACTGCCCTGTCCTTGGGGCTGGGTCTGAAACTGGTGCCGGAAGCCCTGCAACACATGGGTAAAACCGCGCAAATCCTGTTGACCTCCGGCTTGTTGCCAGCAGCAATTATCGCGATTGTGTTGAATCTGATCCTGCCGGAAGAGCTGTAAAAGCATAAAATCAAAGAGGCCCGAAACTGTTTATTGACGGTTTCGGGCCTCCTTTTCACCATAAAAACAGTGGTTTTTATAAAAAATAGCAGAAAACTGCCAATGCCCTAAAGTTTTAGTTGCAAGACCGCAAAGGTTGTGTAGGGTATACACCATGGGTTGTGAAAATACTCACACAACTTACTTACGCGTCAAAGCCGTTCCTTCGGGAGCGGCTTTTTCTATGATGCCAAGGCTTGTGCTAACCGGTTTTGCCGCTGGATCAATTCACGCATTTCCACATTGCTCAGCCGGAAATCACGCACCACATTGCGCCCTTCAACCAGCAAATCGCGCACCTGATGCGGGCCGGTCAACACCAGCGCCG
>JALWOO010000180.1 GCA_027083485.1 Amylibacter sp.
ACCTCAACCAGCTCGTCAGTGTCAATATAGGCGATGGCCTCTTCCAGCGACATACGAACCGGTGTGGTCAGGCGCACGGCTTCGTCCGTACCGGAGGCCCGCACGTTGGTGAGCTTCTTGCCCTTGAGCGGGTTCACCTCCAGATCATTTTCACGGCTGTGCTGGCCGATGATCATGCCTGTGTACACGTCTTCCTGAGCGCCGATGAACATCTTGCCACGGTCTTCGAGGTTGAACAGGGCAAAGGGAACCGATTTGCCGTTTTCCATGGAAATCAGCACGCCTGCACGGCGACCCGGAATTTTACCCTTGTGCGGTGCCCAGTCGTGAAACACGCGGTTCAGCACACCGGTGCCGCGCGTATCGGTCATGAATTCGCCTTGATAGCCGATCAGGCCCCGCGAAGGTACATGCGCGATGATGCGGGTTTTCCCGGCACCGGCAGGGCGCATTTCGGTCAGATCGCCCTTGCGTGGGCCGGTCAGTTTTTCGACCACAACACCGGTGTATTCGTCATCCACGTCAATGGTGACTTCCTCGATTGGCTCATGACGAACGCCGTCAATGTCCCGAAAAAGCACCTGCGGGCGGGAAATCGAGAGCTCGAAGCCTTCACGGCGCATGTTTTCAATTAACACGCCCATTTGCAACTCGCCACGACCGGCAACTTCAAAGGCGTCGCCGCCCGGGGTGTCGGTGACCTTGATCGCTACGTTGGTTTCGGCCTCTTTCATCAAACGCTCGCGAATAACGCGGGATTGGACCTTCTTGCCATCGCGACCGGCCAGAGGGCTGTTGTTGATGCCAAAGGTAACCGAGATCGTGGGCGGGTCGATCGGCTGGGCGGGAATGGGTTCGTTCACCGAGGGCGCACAAAGCGTATCGGCAACGGTGGCTTTGGTCATACCGGCGAGCGAAACGATGTCTCCGGCTTCGGCCAGATCAATGGGCTGCTGGGTCAGGCCGCGGAAGGCCAGAATTTTGGTGCAACGGAAATTTTCAACCAGATCGCCGTCTATCGACAAGGCCTTGATGCTTTCGCCCACTTTCAAGGTGCCGCTTTCAACGCGACCGGTCAGCAAACGGCCAATGAAAGGGTCGGCCCCAAGGGTAGTGGCCAGCATGGAAAACGGCTCCTCGCGGCGCGATAGCTGTGCCGGGGCGGGGACATGTTCCAGAATCAGATCAAACAGCGCAGTCAAATCCTTGCGCGGGCCATCCAGCTCGTGATCAGCCCAGCCAGCCCGGCCAGAAGCATACATATGCGGGAAATCCAGCTGTTCATCGGTGGCCCCAAGGCTGGCAAAAAGGTCGAAACATTCATCCAGCGCGCGGTCTGATTCCGCATCCTGCTTGTCCACCTTGTTCAGCACCACAATCGGGCGCAGACCCAAAGCAAGCGCTTTGGAGGTTACAAATTTGGTTTGCGGCATCGGGCCTTCGGCAGCATCCACCAACAAAACCACACCGTCTACCATGGACAGAATGCGTTCCACTTCGCCACCGAAATCGGCGTGGCCCGGGGTGTCAACGATGTTGATACGATGGCCGTTCCATTCAATGCTGGTGGCTTTGGCAAGGATGGTAATCCCGCGCTCGCGTTCCAGATCATTGCTGTCCATGGCGCGTTCGGCCACGGCCTGGTTTTCCCGGAATGCGCCGGATTGTTTGAGCATTTCATCCACAAGTGTGGTTTTGCCATGGTCAACGTGCGCGATGATCGCGATATTTCTAAGGTCCATTATCGGTGCCTGTCTTATATAAAAAGGGTGTGCAGCGTTTTGCCA
>JALWOO010000181.1 GCA_027083485.1 Amylibacter sp.
TTACAGGGCGGCAAGCTGCGCTGCATGGGGTCCACCACCTACAAGGAATACCGCCAGCATTTCGAAAAAGATCGTGCGCTGGCGCGGCGTTTTCAGAAAATCGATGTGATCGAACCCTCGGTCGAGGACGCGGTGAAAATCCTGCAAGGTTTAAAGCCGCATTTCGAAAAACACCACGGTATCGAATACACAACCGACGGCATCCGCACGGCGGTAGAACTGTCCGCGCGCTATATCCACGACCGCAAATTGCCGGACAAGGCCATCGACGTGATCGACGAAGCCGGTGCCCATCAGCATATCGTGCCCGATGACAAGCGTACCAAAATCATTGACGTGCCCCAGATCGAAGATGTCGTTGCCAAGCTGGCGCGCATTCCGGCGAAAACCGTTTCCAAGGACGACGCCACCGTGCTGCGCGATCTGGAAGCCTCGCTCAAGCGGACCGTATTCGGGCAGGACAAAGCCATCGACGCGCTGGCCGCTGCCATCAAAATGGCCCGCGCCGGCCTGCGGGAACCGGAAAAACCCATCGGTAACTATCTGTTTGCCGGCCCGACAGGCGTGGGCAAAACCGAAGTCGCCAAACAGCTGGCGGATTCGCTGGGTGTGGAATTGCTGCGTTTTGATATGTCCGAATACATGGAAAAACACGCCATCAGCCGCCTGATCGGTGCGCCTCCGGGCTATGTCGGATTTGATCAGGGCGGGTTGCTGACCGATGGGGTGGATCAGAACCCCCATTGTGTGCTGCTTCTTGACGAGGTCGAAAAGGCCCATCCGGATGTGTTCAACATCCTGTTGCAGGTGATGGACCACGGCAAGCTGACCGACCACAATGGCCGCACCACCGATTTCCGCAATGTGGTGCTGATCATGACCTCCAACGCCGGTGCCGCCGATATGGCCCGCGCGCCAATCGGATTTGGCCGTGACAAACGCGAAGGCGAAGATACCGCCGCAATTGAAAAACTGTTCACACCGGAATTCCGCAACCGCCTGGACGCGGTGATCAGCTTTGACGCCCTGTCCAAAGAAGTGATTATGAAGGTCGTGGAAAAATTCGTTCTGCAGCTTGAAGCCCAGTTGATGGACCGCAATGTCACCTTTGAATTGTCCCCTGCCGCCGCATCATGGCTCGGAGACAAAGGCTATGACAGCACCATGGGGGCCCGTCCTCTGGCGCGGGTGATTCAGGAGCACATCAAGAAACCGCTGGCGGATGAACTGCTGTTCGGGGCCTTGACCAAAGGCGGGGTTGTGCAGGTTTCGGTTCGCGACGGCGAATTGCATCTGGAAATCGAAGCGCCGGAAAAACGCCGCATTTCCAGCCCGAAACAACCGCTACTTCCGGCAAAGTAGAGCGTTTGACTGAATATACCGCTTAAAGCCGACTGAATCTTCTTGTAAAACAGGCAAACATACCGCAAATCTGCATTTTGTTTGCTTGTTTTATCGGGAAGACCTGAAATGCTTAAGAAATATCTTGTTTCCCCGCTCGCGGCGTGGGTGACATATGGCACGGACCGTTTTACCGGCCCGGCCCGGCGGCGCATTGTCCTGACCAATGTTCTGGTGACTTTGGTCAGCATCATGTGCCTGCCCTATCTGGTATTCTTCGCCCTTTACGATTTTCAGGGCCTGATTGTCCCGATATCTTTTCTTGCCGGCGCGGCTTTCCTGTTTCAAATCACCCCTTTCCTGCATGTGTGGAACCCTTACGCAGGCGGGGCCTATAACCTGACCCTGTGGATTGCTTTTGCCATGTCCATGTCCTACATGC
>JALWOO010000182.1 GCA_027083485.1 Amylibacter sp.
GGCTGGCACGGCGCACGGATGCCCCCGCCGAACACATAAGCGGGCGCGGATTGGGAATGCCGGGATTTGATATAGGGCGGATTGGATAATGCGGAATTTACTGTACTTACTATGTTGCGGCATGGTGATCGGGCTGGCCTATTGGGCCTATAAGGAAAACTACCGCACACAGGCATCGGTGCGTCGGGTCAGCGAGTTGCAATACCAGATCGCCCGTGAACGCACCTCCATTTCCGTGCTCAAGGCAGAGTGGGCCTACCTCAACCGTCCGGAGCGTTTGCGCGAACTGGCGGAAATGAATTTTGACGATCTGCAATTGCTGCCGCTTTTGCCGGAACATTTTGCCGATGTGGCGCTGGTGGCCTATCCGCAACCGAAACTGGATCTGAATGAAATCAGCGACCCCGTATCTGTGCGTGCGCTGGATGACGACGAGGAGTATCCCTGATGCGAACGCCTCTGCGTCCTCTTGCGCGAGTTCTGGAAGCGCGTGATCACGGCGAAAACCCAGACCAGATCGAAGCCGAAGAGCGCGCCAAGCGCAATCTGGCGGTACAAGCCAAAATGCGCCGCCGCTCCGAGAGCCGCCTTGTGGTGTTGGGGATCATATTTTTTGCCGCCTTTGCCACAGTCGGATTTCGCATGGCGGCATTGGCCGGAAGCGAACCCTCCGAGCCGCGCTCTGCCGGTTCTATCCCCAAAATTGCCAACCAGCGCGCGGATATTGTGGACCGTAACGGTCAGGTTTTGGCGACAAATCTGGCGACTACCGCGCTTTATGCCCAGCCCCAGCAAATGGTCGATCCCGAGGCTGCGGCCAAGGGGCTGGCCGGCATTTTTCCGGATCTGGACGAAGCCGATTTGCTGAAGAAATTCACCGGCAAACGCAAATTCCTGTGGATCAAGAAAAAGCTCAGCCCCGAACAGCAACAGCGCGTGCATGATCTGGGGCAACCGGGCCTGTTGTTCGGCCCGCGCGAAATGCGGCTTTATCCCAACGGGAAACTGGCAGCGCATATTCTGGGCGGGGCCAGCTTTGGCAAAGAAGGCGTGAATGCTGCCGAATTGATCGGGGTTGCGGGTGTTGAAAAATACTTTGATGACCGTCTGCGCGATCCGGCCCAAACCGCACAACCGCTGCAATTGTCCATCGACATGACCGCACAGGCCACCATGCGGCGGGTGCTGCAAGGCGGTGTAAAGCTGATGAATGCCAAAGGCGCGGCCGCAATCCTGATGGATGTGCATACGGGCGAGATCATCTCCATGACCTCCCTGCCGGATTTCGACCCCAACGACCGCCCCGCCAATCCCAAACGCAAGGATGCCTCCAGCAACCCGCTGTTTAATCGGGCGGCGCAGGGGATTTATGAACTCGGCTCCACCTTCAAGATGTTTACCGCGGCTTCGGCGCTCGAGAAAAAGCTGGCCACCGAAGACACGATGGTGGACACAAGCGGGCCGCTCAAGTGGGGAAAGTTCACCATTCGGGATTTCCATGACTATGGTAAAGAGCTGTCTTTGATGGATGTGATTGTGCATTCCTCCAATATCGGTACAGCGCGGGTTGCGTTGCAGGTCGGGGCTGGGGCACAGCAGGAAATGCTGGAAAAACTCGGCTTTTTCGATGCCCTGCCGCTGGAACTTACCGAAGCAAAACATGCGCGGCCTTTGTTGCCCAAACGCTGGTCCGAACTGTCAACCATGACCGTTTCCTATGGCCACGGTATTGCCGCAACGCCGCTGCATCTGGCGGCGGCTTATGCCTCTATTACCA
>JALWOO010000183.1 GCA_027083485.1 Amylibacter sp.
AACAGACGCCTTCAGCGTTTTGGCAAGTTTGTCCTGTTGAGCCTTGGTCAAGGCTTTGGCGGCGGTGACCTCTGCGGTGACCTCGCCTTTTTCTTCTGCGATCATGGCTTTGACCGTGTCTACCAGTTGCGGCAGCACGTTCAGACGCCGATTGGCGGCCATGAGTCCGAGCGTATTGGCGACAATGTCGCTCAAGCCCATTTTTTTGGCGATCGCCCCGATGGCCGCAGCCAATTGCTCACGGCTATAGACCGGATTGGAAATCAGATCACCAAACTCGGCGCTGTCCCCCAGAGCGGCTGCCAATGCGTCCAGATCTTTCTCGACTGCGGGCAGTTTTTTGGCATCTTTTGCCAGTTCAAAAACAGCCGTCGCATAGCGCACGGCCACCCCTGATGATATCGAACCTGTGTCTGACACGAAAACCCTTCCGATATTGTTGTCACGCCTCCGGCCCCCTGACCGGATAACGGATTGCACAATTGTAGGCACAACAAAGTGAACCCTGCGAAATCGTCGCGGTGATAACAAAGGTCTACTCAATGCGCAACAACTTCTAGGGCTTTGATCAATCGGATTTGCCGGAATCATTGGCTAATCTTGCGATTGCGACAATCCGCGCAGGGCTTACCGATGGGAAAAGGGCCACTTATCAAGGAAGTGAGCCTTTATCGGCGCCAAGCCTCCCCTCCGTTACGAATCCTTTCGCGACAAAAGTTTTTTTCCAACACGCGTTTGGTTTGTGCCGCGCACCGGTTTTCCGGCAGGTTTGGCGATTCCCTCCAGCACGCCGAGCGGCTTGCGCACGGCAGCCCCCAAACCGCCCGGCGTACGGGCGTGAATCTGTTTGGTGACCTCGACCATCACAACCCCGGCGGCAATGCCAAAAGGCATGGCACGGCCCAATTGTTCCAGCATATTTGCCGAGCGCAGAAAAAACGGCCGGTGGCTTGGCGGGGTATAAAGCACAGAGGCGCTTTGCAGCGGCATAAAGCGGTGCCGTTTCAACTGCGTTTCCAATTGCACCAGCGTATAGGGATGCCCGACGCCAAAAGGCGTCACATCGCGGCGCGCCCACAGGCCGGCGCGGTTGGGCACCACAAACAGCGCCTTGCCCCCCGGCCCCAGCACCCGCCAGATTTCCGCCAGCAAGGCCGTGGGTTGTTCGCAGGTATCCAGCCCGTGCAGCACGATCAGCCGGTCAATGGAACCGGTGGCAATCGGCCAAATGGTTTCCTCTACCAGCACCGAATGATTGGCCACACCATCCGGCCAGGGCATCACCCCTTGCGGGCCGGGCATCAGGTTCAGCACCCGGCGCGCCTCTGGCAGAAACGGACGCAGCATCGGACCGGCAAAACCGAAACCGGCGACGGTTTGGCCCTTGGTATCGGACCACATTTCCACAATGCGTTCGCGCAAAGCACGCTGCGCAATCCGCCCAAGGCGGGTGCGGTAATAAAAAGCGTGCAGTTCGACAACATCCAGATGCATTGCATCCCCCGCCAAGTTTCGTCAGAGTGGTGTTAGAATAGTTAATAAAGACAGGAAAAGCCATGGCCCTCGAAATCATTACACTGCCTTGTTTGTCAGACAACTATGTCTACCTGCTGCGCGACGATGAAACAGGCACAACCGCTGTTGTGGATTGCCCCGAGGCCGCGCCGGTTCTGGCGGCACTGGAAAAGCGGGGCTGGTCGCTGGATATGATCCTGATCACCCATCACCACTGGGACCACATCGACGGGGTTGCGGATCTGGCCAAGGCCACAG
>JALWOO010000184.1 GCA_027083485.1 Amylibacter sp.
CCAGATACGAAAGCCGGTCCTGACCCCAGAAAATCTGGTCGTTGACGATGTAGGTCGGCGAGCCGAATACCCCGCGTTTCAGGGCTTCTTCGGTGTTGGTTTCATAAGCTTGCACCCCGCTCAACAGGCCGGAATTTGACAGGTCCGGATCAAAGCCGTTGGCCTGCAGGCAGTCACGTATCACATCGTCACTGGCAATATCACGTTCCTGCGCAAAACAGGCGGCGAGCAGCGATTGCACCAGCCCGCCAATATTGCCACCACCGGCGTTTTGTGCCGCAATAATCGCGCTGCTGGCGGGCACCGGATTGGCCGGAAAATACGCCGGTTGCAAATTCACCGGCAGATTGTTGCGTTTGGCGATGCGGGCAATTTCCTGCAAGCGATAGGCCTGACGCGACGGATGCCGATCCGCCACCAGCGGCGTGCCGGTTTCTTCAAACACCTTAAGCAAATTGAAAGGTTTATAGATGATCGTCGCCCCGTGTTTACCGGCGATTCGTTCCAGCCTGTCGCCCGCCAGATACGCAAAAGTGGAGATCGGGATAAAAAAATAATCAATATGCGCCATTGGGGCCTCCTTTTGAGGGTCATCTTGGGGATAGGCCTCTAAATTGTCTAGGCAAAAGCGGCTGGCTTTGCTATGGGCAGGCCATCCCCAACACGTCACGGCCTGTGACACCAATCGAAAGCGGCCAAGACCATGATCGAGCCAAAGCTTATTGCCGGGAACGCAAACAAAGCCCTCTCCATTGATATTGCCAAACGCATGTCCCTGCACAAGGGCAAAACCGTGAAACCGGTTGAAGCCCGTATCGAAAGGTTTAACGATCAGGAAATCTTTGTAGAAGTGTTCGAAAACGTGCGCTCCGAAGATATGTTCATTATCCAGAGCACGTCCAATCCGGCAAATGACAACCTGATGGAATTGCTGATTATTGCCGATGCCCTGCGCCGTTCATCCGCCGCGCGCATCACCGCCGTGATCCCCTATTTCGGCTATGCCCGACAGGACCGCCGCACCAAGGCCCGCACTCCGATTTCCGCAAAACTGGTGGCCAACCTGATTGTCGAAGCCGGAATTGAACGGGTTTTGACCATGGATTTGCATGCCACACAGATTCAGGGGTTTTTCGATATTCCGGTTGATAACCTCTATGCCGCGCCGGTTTTCGCGCTGGATGTGAAGCATTATTTCGACAAGATGGATGATGTGATGGTGATTTCGCCGGATGTTGGCGGTGTGGGGCGTGCGCGCGAGCTGGCCAAACGCATCGGTGCCGATATGGCGATTGTGGACAAACGCCGCAACGCGCCGGGTGAAGTCTCCGAAATGACCGTGATCGGGGATGTGAGCGGCCGCAAATGTATCATTGTGGACGATATTATTGATACAGCCGGTACATTGTGCAAGGCCGCCGATACATTGATTGAAAAGGGCGCGAGCGAGGTTCACGCCTATATCACCCACGGGGTTTTGTCCGGTCCGGCGGTTGAACGCATTATGAGCTCGAACCTGAAGCAGCTTGTAATTACCGATTCAATCGAGCTGACACCGGAGGTTACCGCCTGTGAAAAAATCCGCGCGGTGCCGCTGGCACCGATGTTGGCGCAAGCGATTTTGAACACGGCAAACGGCACGTCCGTGTCCTCCCTGTTTGCCGAGGATTCGCTCGGGCCGCTCTATGACAGGTTCTATAACACACTGTAATCATTTATTCCTTACCGGAGCGGGAGGTAACACCGCTCCGGTTACAGGCAGGATAAAACCC
>JALWOO010000185.1 GCA_027083485.1 Amylibacter sp.
CCCAGCCACGGCTTTCCGGCACAAAGCGCGCCACCCGCCAGCCCTGTTGCGAAATCACCAGCCCTTGTGCAACGCCGCTGTAAATCGCGGTGTTGCGCAACTGTGCCAGCGTGGTTTGCAACTGGTTTGCCGCATCCGAGGCCTGCTGTTTGCTGCGCCCAAAGGACATGGACAGGCCGACACTCACCGTCAGGATCGCCAACACAGTGACGACAACCAGCATTTCCAGCAGGGAAAAGCCGGCCTCGGGCGGGGCGGGTTTTACTCCAGTGTCCATGTGCCCAGATCGGCATTCATATCACTGCCCCCGGCAATGCCGTCCGCCCCAAGGGTAAACACGTCGAATTCCCCGTGCACGCCGGGAGACAGATATTGATACTCTCCGCCCCAAGGGTCTTTGGGCAGGCGGTCAATATAGCCGTTTTTGGCCCAATTGCGCGGAATAGGTTCACTTGACGGGCGGCTGACCAGAGCCTTCAACCCCTGTTCCGTCGTTGGATAGCGGAAATTATCCAGACGATAGAGCTTTAGCGCGCTGGAAATGGTGGCCAGATCGCTTTGCACCCGTGCGATACGGGCCTGATCGGGGCGATCAATGATGCGCGGCAGGATCACCAAAGCCAGAATCGACATGATCACCACCACCACCATCAGTTCCAGCAGAGAAAAGCCGGCTTCACGCGGGCGGGATGCTGTAGAGGCGGGGATCGGTCGGGATTTAGCGGATATATGGGGCACTGCGGACTCTACTTTTTCTGTTTGGCATAGCATAACGGAATGAAAGAACCGAAACAATTCTCCTTTTGGGAAACCTGCCCCTGTGCCTGTGATAAACCTGTCTTTGCTTGACATTCTGCTGTTGCTGCTGGCTCCGGCAGTGGGGTCTTTTCTGGGCGTGTTGGCGCTGCGCTTGCCGGCGGGGCAGGATGTGGTCCGCCAAGCCTCTGCCTGTGATCATTGCCGGCAGGTTCTCTCCTGGCGCGATCTGGTGCCGCTGTTGTCCTGGCTGGCGCTGGGGGGGAAATGCCGCCACTGTGCCACGCCTATTCCGGTGGTTTTGCCCTTGCTGGAGGCCGGTGCCGTCTTTCTGGCCTTGCTGGCAATCTGGCGTATGCCAAGCGATGTTCAGGCTCTGACAGGAGCGGGGTTTTTATGGTGCCTTCTGGTGCTGTTTGTGATTGATCTGACCCATTTTCGCCTGCCCGATGTGCTGACCGGCACGGTGTTTGTGCTGGGCTGTCTGCTGGCCGTGCTGGATCCGTGGCGCGGGCTGAATAGCGCCCTGATCGGGGCCATTGCCGGAGCGGGGAGCTTTTGGCTGATCCGCATTGCCTATGCCCGATTGCGGGGCCGCGAAGGGCTGGGAATGGGGGATGTAAAACTGATGGCCGGATTGGGGGCCGGGCTGGGAGCACAGGCCCTGCCCTTGCTGGTGTTGCTGGCGGCCCTTGGCGCGCTGGTTTGGGCGGGCGCACAGGCTTTGCGCCAGAACACATCCTTGCAGGCCCGAACCGCCCTGCCCTTTGGCAGTTTTCTGTGTCTGGCGGCGGGAATCCTGTTGCTGGGCAACGCCTAAAGTCAGAACCTTACGGGTTGAACGGGGTGGTTTCCCGTGGCAGAGTGATCGAAATATTTGTTTTAAATCCTAAAAGGTACAGTTGTTCATATGTTTTCCAAGGTCTTTATGTCTTTGCCCGTCCAGCTCGGTATCTTGGCGTTTTCTGCATCAATCGCCCTGACATCCCTGCCCCTTGCCGCCCAGAATGC
>JALWOO010000186.1 GCA_027083485.1 Amylibacter sp.
TTCCCTCCTGCGATTGACCCTTGAAGCGAACTGCGTAACTATACCGCCAACCACCTGCAACAAGGGAATATTGCCTTGAAACAACCCGCTGCTGCCCTGACCATGGTCAAGGATGACTACTTTTTTCTGGAAAAGTGGATTGCCTATTATGGCGGGCTGTTCGGGCGTGATGCGCTCTATGTCATCAGCCATGGCGGCGATCCGGAGGTCGACAGGATTGCAAAGGGATGCTCGATCATTCGCATTCCGGGCGGCATCGACCCGGGTTTCGACGCCAAACGCTGGCGCATGTTGAGTTCTTATACCAATGGGTTGTTGAACTATTATAATTTCGTGATCTGCGGCGACGTCGATGAATTCGTGATCATGGATCCAAAGACCAATCTGAACCTTGCGCAGTTCCTGTTGAAACGCAAACCGTCGATCATTACGCCGATTGGCCTTGAGGTGGTGCATCGGCTCGATACGGAAAAAGAGTCGATCGAGGGCGGTATTCTCAAAACTCGCCATTATTGCCGTTATTCCAGCTATTTCTCCAAACCCTGCGTCGTGGGGAAACCGGTAAAATTCGCGCGCGGCGGCCATTATTCCACAGAACCGGAGCTGAAACTTTTTCGAAACCTGTACCTGTTCCACATGAAATACGCGGATTTCGATCAATACAAAGGCCGGTTGTTAGACCGAACCCAGGCAATGGCCGCGCTGAATCTGGAAAATGATTCCAGCCATTCCTTTAGCGCGCACTGGTTCGCCAATAATCAGGGGTTTGGTGCGGAAATCGAACGGCTTTCGGCCCTGCCGGAAATGCCAGAATTCGATTTACGCGAAGAAATCAAATGGATGGATAGCACATGGGAACAGCGCAACAAACACGGTTTGTGGCACTTTAAGAAACGGGTGGGGGACCGCCTGTTTCCGATCCCGGAACGTTTTGCCGGCATCGTTTAAATCTGCACGGGTCAATACCGGATATCGTCGTATTCACAGCCCGGCCCACCGGCGACAAACCGGCTGAGCATGTCCGGTGAAAAATTGGTGCAGCGCAAAATATCGTCTTTTTTGGCATTCCGCCGCCGCGCATGAAAGATAATATCCGTCAGCCTGCCTTTCTGGTCCACCACCGGATAAGGCCGCCCGACGCGCGTATAGTGACGTGAACTGCCCTGCAAGAACGGGCGGCTATCTGTTTGATCCGCGTTCAGCGTTTTGACGCACGGCCCCATGGGGCTGCTGCACACGGCAACAAACCCGCCATAGAGGCGCTCGTCGTTGTAATCCCCCGAGGAATACAAAATATAATACCGCCGCGTGGATGCCCGATAGGCCCATGCCCCCTCAAGCAAGCCGCCACCGTCCGTATGGCGCACTTCCGAGGGAAAAGGGCGATTCCGATCCCAGCCCGTTACATCAACCGAGCGTGACACCGCCTGCCCCGGACAGAGCAGAATGCTTGGCTTGCCCAGATTGAGGCCCCGATCCATGGTCTGGGCCAAAAGACAGGTGGTTTTCAGGCCCTTGTCCTGCCGCACGTCCGTATGCAGGTACAGCCGCCGATTGCCATCCTCGAACGGATCACCGTTATAGATGGAGCGTAAAAAGGGTTTGTTGCTTTTCATACGCCAATCGAGCGGAAAACCAAATCTGGTTTTTCGACCATTTTCCACCGGCACAAAAACAAAAACACTGCGGCGTTTTCCCTTGGAAACCGACTGTAGATTATAATTCTGAAGCGTTGGTAAAGAGGCGATCATCAGCAGCCCGTCTTTGCCGCGCAAAAACGATTTTTGCCATTCGCGCAACCCCGACTTGCGGATACGCCGCTTCCCGTCCGGTGAAAGAATCGACAAAACATATGGCGTACCGTTGCCATGGGAAAAAACGGACGGGTTCAGGCTTGAAAATTCGATAATCGTCTTGGGGGTGCCGGCCAAAATATACTGGCCGGAATTGGTCCTGAAAATATTGGGGTCCCGCACCCAAACCGTCTTGCTGGCCTTCCAGACCACCGGAGGGCGACCGGCGGAATGGGCAACACGTGGCGTTAACGTCCAGATGGCCCCAAGGAGAATACAGAGGGTGAATATCGCTAAAAAAGTAAATCTACGCATTGGGACAGGATAAGATATCCATCGCGGGATAGGAAGTGGCATAGATCACTAAAACCGCCAAATTAACAACGCGACCCGCCGGTTGAGGGTTTTTCACCTGAAAACACAAAATTTCAGGCTGTATCCTCCCTCAGCTTGTACCGCTGGATTTTACCCGTTGCGGTTTTGGGCAGCGATTCAACAAAAGCGATCCAGCGGGGATATTTCCATGGGCCAACGGTTTCTTTCACCTGCGCTTTAAGTTCTTCAAACAGGCCGTCCTGACTGACATCCGCGTTTAAGACAATAAATGCTTTGGGTTTGATCAGGCCGTTGGCATCCTCATGTGCAACGACGGCGGCTTCCAATACGGCACCGTGGGCGACAAGGGCTTGCTCTACCTCAAAGGGCGATACCCAGCGGCCAGAGACCTTGAACATGTCATCGGTACGCCCGCAATAATGGTAAAACCCGTCTGCGTCACAGGTGTATTTGTCACCGGTATGCGTCCATTCACCGGCAAAAGTCTGCCGTGATTTGTTGCGCTGGTTCCAGTATCCATCCGCAGCAGAGCCGCCCTTTACCAACAGTTCGCCAATTTCCCCCGCCGCAACATCCGCGCCGGATTCATCAATCAACCGCAGCTCATAGCCGGGAATTTCCTTGCCCGATGTGCCATACCGGACCGCGCCCGTCCTGTTGGACAGGAAAATATGCAGCATTTCGGTTGAGCCGATGCCGTCCAGAATATCCACGCCCATACGGTCACGCCAGGTTTTACCCACATTTTCCGGCAGGGCTTCGCCTGCGGAAACACAGATACGCAAGCGCGCAGAGCTGTTTTCCGGTTGGCAGGACGTATCCGCCAGCATCGCCGCATAAAGGGTGGGCACCCCGAAAAACACCGTTGGCGCATGGGTTTTCAACGTCTCCAGAATGGTTTGCGGTGTTGGCCGACCGGAAAACAAAACCGTGGTGGCCCCGACCGACATCGGAATCGCCATCGCCCCGCCATAACCATAGGCAAAAAACAGTTTTGCCGCCGAGAAACAGATGTCGTCCGGCTGAATACCCAAAACCCCAGCGCCATAGTTTTCAGCCACATACATCGGGCTGGAATGGACGTGACGCACCCCCTTTGGTGCCCCCGTCGACCCCGAAGAATAGAGCCAGAATGCCGTTTCATCGGGGCTGGTCTGTGCCGTTTCCGATTGGGTGGGGGCCTGTTCCAACAGGCTGGCATAATCCGCGTATTCATGGCCTTCGCCGCCGACCACCACCACGTGGCGCAGAAACGGCAAACGGGCAAAAAGCGGCTCGACCACAGGCAGCAAGCTGGCCGACACAAACAGGGCCTGAACCCTGCTGTCGGTCAGCATGTAGTCGTATTGCTCAACCGTCAAAAGCGTATTCAAACAAACCGGCACCACGCCCGCCCGCAGCGCCCCCCAGTACATCACCGGATACTCAACCGTATCATGCGCCAGAATTGCGATCCGTGCCTCTGGCCGGATGTCGAGGGACTTCAATACATTTGCCATCTGATAGGTGCCACGCTGCAGCTCGCCATAGGTCAGAACATTCCCGCCCTCGATAAAGGCAGGTTTATCCGCCAGTCCGTTGGTTACATTCCGGTCAACGAAATCACTAACCGCATTATAAATAGAGGGTGTCTGCATTTGGGCGCTTCCTATCAAATATTTGCATGCAAATGGAACTAAAGCATAGGAAAAGTTAGATCACATCACCCCGGCATTTTCAAATAAATTTCCCTTGCCGCAAACCGGCCAACTATTTGTAACAGGCGGTTTTGATTGTTTTTGCCGTGGTACAAAGCAAATCGTAATGCGGCAACCGGTTGGTGAAGAAAGCTGGCATTTCACAACATGTGCACAAGGGACGCGTTAAACTGGAAACCTTGCAAACCTGTAAAACACGTCTCAAGCACCGTATTTCAAAACAGCGCAGCGGTACATATTCCAGCCAAGCGCTGCAAAAATTGCTGCCACGCCACAATAACCCTGAGGCTAACCTGACGGAACGGTTATCTAAGCTTTTGGGAGAAGCCTGAAAAAGGTTGTGGCTGGGGTGGTAGGATTCGAACCTACGGTACACGATACCAAAAACCGATGCCTTACCGCTTGGCTACACCCCAACTGAGGGCGTATTTAGCGTCAGTTCGGAAGTGCTGCAAGTGCTAATTGATGAAAAATTCCGGTTGTTTTGCCAGTTGTGGCAAACTATTGGAACCTATGTTCAAATTTGATGTAGCAATACTGGGTGCCGGCGCGGCTGGCATGATGTGCGCAATCGAGGCTGCCCGACGGGGGCGGCGCGTGGTCCTGATCGACCATGCCAAGGCAATCGGCCAGAAGATTCGCATTTCCGGCGGGGGCCGGTGCAATTTCACCAATATGTACATCGAGCCGAAATGTTTCTTGTCCAACAACCCCAAATTCGCGCTCTCGGCCTTGTCACGCTTTACCCAATGGGATTTTATTGACCGGGTGGTGGCCCACGGCATCCCCTATCACGAAAAAACACTGGGGCAGCTATTTTGCGACAACAGCGCCAAAGACATTATCGCCATGCTGGCACAGGACATGCAGGACGCAGGCGTGACGGTCTGGCTGAACAGCACCATCACCGACGTTCGCCACACCACCGGCTTTCAGCTCTCCACCTCGCGGGGGGCTGTGCAATGCGATTCTTTTGTGGTGGCCTCTGGCGGCAAATCCATTCCCAAAATGGGGGCGACCGGATTCGGGTTGCAACTGGCGCAGCAGTTTGGCCTGCCGCTCACGCAAACCCGTCCGGCATTGGTACCTTTGACCTTTGGCGAGCGCGACCGCCCGAACATGGCCGCCCTTGCCGGCCTGTCGGTGGATGCCATCCTGAGCCACCAAAACACCGCATTTCAGGAAGGCCTGCTGTTTACCCACCGTGGTCTTTCAGGGCCAAGCGTCCTGCAAATTTCGTCCTACTGGCGTGAAGGGGACAGCCTGAGCGTCAATTTGCATCCTTCCGGCGATGTGTTCGATCTTCTGAGCGCGCAAAAGCAGGTCAACGGAAAACAGGCCGTGCAAACCGCTTTGGCGCGGGTGTTGCCGAGAAAGCTGGCGGAATATGTGATGCGGGATTGTCCGTTGCAGGGGAACCTTGCGGATCAATCGAACAAGGGCCTGCAAGCGGTGGCTGATCGAGTCCACCGCTGGCAGGTTATCCCCAGCGGTTCGGAGGGTTATCGTACCGCTGAAGTCATGCTCGGGGGCGTTGACACAAATGCACTCAATGCCAAAACACTGGAGGCGCGGTCTGTGCCGGGCCTGTTTTTCATAGGCGAGGTCGTGGACGTCACCGGCTGGCTCGGCGGCTACAACTTCCAATGGGCCTGGTCTTCGGGCTGGGCCGCTGGTCAAAAGGTCTAGGCAACCCGCCGCAAGGATTTTTCATATTTCACCAGTGAAAAACGCAAGTTGGTTCGTGCCAAAGCATCGCTCACAATCGTGTTTTTATTGATCAAACGTTTAACCCGGTTCGCAGCGGAATCCCCGTAATGATACGGGATATCAAGGGGAAGCATATCGGTTGGACTTAATTGCAATGGCTGTTTAAACATACTCGTTCTCCTAGGCTACACACACTTACAAGGCGTTTAAATCGGTTACTTCTTACAAGTAACCCTATAACCATGACGAAAGCAGGATGGATTTGTGACGTTTTTTAGGCACTCAATTCAGGCAGTCCCTTCCACCCCCTTCCGGCACTGCACCATATTTTATAGAGGAAACCGCCCCACGATTCCGTTCTTTCCAACATCTTGCAATTATTGTGATCCAAACAGAAACCTGTTGCGTATCAAGACAATGAGACAGGAAACCACATTTGCATCATTTCCGGATGCGGCAACGACAGGTTTGGGGTATACTCGGGTCATGTCAACCCGACACCCCCCTGACGACACCGAGGTTGCCCAAGGCGACAGGACGGACGAACCCGACTGGTCCGCCCTGATCTTGCGCGTGCGCGACCATCAGGACGAAGCCGCCTTTGCCAAATTGTTCAACCATTTCGCCCCGCGCATTAAGGGTTTCCTGATTAAATCGGGCACCGATGCCGTGGTGGCCGAAGAATGCGCTCAGGACGTCATGGCCACGCTTTGGCACAAGGCGCGATTGTTTGATCCGGCGCGTGCTTCGGCGGCGACATGGATTTTCACCATCGCCCGCAACCGGCGTATCGACATGTACCGCCAGCAAAACCGCCCCGAACCGACCGATCTGCCCTGGGGACCAGAACCACAGGCAGAAGCCGCCGACACATTGGCTCTGGCGCAGGAAACGGCCAAATTGTCCAAAGCCCTGGAGGCCCTGCCTGAAAAACAGAAAAACATTATTAAACGTGCCTTTTACGGCGAACTGAGCCATGCCGAACTGGCACAGGAAACCGGTTTGCCGCTGGGCACCATCAAATCCCGAATCCGTCTTGCGCTGGACCGCCTGCGCAAGGCAATGAGCTGAGGTTGACCATGAACACAACCCATCACCTGAATGAACAAATGTTGTTGGCCCATTCCGCCGGTGTGCTGCCGGAGGCATTCGATCTGGTCATTGCCTGCCATTTGTACCTGTCCGAGCAAAGCCGTGCTTTGCAGTGTTGCTATGACGCATTGGGCGGCGTAGTGCTGAACGACTGCGAAGCTGCCCGCATGAGCAGCAGCGCCCTTTCCGCAACGTTACACCAGATTAAAACCGGCCCCTGTGATTGTCATACCCCAAAGATCTGCACGGGAACCTTTCCCGAACCTTTGCAGCCCTATATCGGCGACAATCCGGACAACATCCGCTGGCATCGTATGGGCAAGGGATACCGTCAGGCAAAAATCACCACCTCGCCAGAGGCAAGCGCCCGTCTGATCTATGTTCCGCCAAGCCGCCCGATGCCGGCCTTCGAACAAAAAGGCACCCAACTCATTCTAGTGCTGAAAGGCAGCTATCGCCACGGCGAAAGCCGCTTTCGGCGTGGCGATATCGAAATCACCCCACCCTATCATTCAGAACCAACCATGTCTTGCGCCAAAAAAGGCTGCATTTGCCTCTGTGCCACCGACCATCCTCCCAAGACTGGCTGGCTCAAACGTCTATTGCCTTCCCTTTAGGCCTGTTCCCCGATACACATAGCAAAACCAAAGGGGACG
>JALWOO010000187.1 GCA_027083485.1 Amylibacter sp.
CCCTTGCTTTAGCGTAGATTTTATTCAGCGTTGTCGCTGCGCTCCATCAGGATCTCGTCAATCAGACCCCATTCCTTGGCTTCTTCGGCATTCATAAAGTTGTCGCGGTCCAGTGCATTTTCGACAACATCCAGCTTTTGATTGCAATGTTTGACGTAGATTTTGTTCAAACGGTCGCGCAACTCGAGAATCTCTTTGGCATGCAGCGCGATATCGGATGCCTGCCCCTGAAATCCGCCAGAGGGCTGATGTACCATCACGCGGCTGTTGGGCAGGGAGAACCGCATACCCGGGGAACCCGCCGCCAGAAGCAAAGACCCCATAGAGGCCGCTTGCCCGACACAAAGCGTTGAAATCTTGGGGCGAATATACTGCATTGTATCATAGATCGACAGGCCGGCAGACACCACGCCCCCCGGGCTATTGATATACATGGCGATGTCTTTCTTGGGGTCTTCAGCCTCAAGAAACAGCAATTGCGCCACGATCAGCGTGGACATGCCGTCATGCACAGGACCGGACAGAAAAATGATCCGTTCCTTGAGCAAACGCGAAAAAATGTCATAGGAACGCTCCCCGCGAGAGGTCTGTTCGACCACCATAGGTACGAGGGTGTTTGCGTAAACTTCAAGGGGATCTCTCATCATGTCAGCCTGTCTTGGGTTGCTTGGTTCCCTAGATACTAGTTCGGTCCCATACCGGCTTCAAGGTGGCAATTGGTCGTTTGCACAAAAGCCGCAAATACAAGGTTGTTTTGATACGTGACGCGACGTTTAGCGATGAAACCTTTGGGGATGCGCTGTTTTTGGGCCATGCTGACAATCACACCCAAGCCAGAGGCCTGCCCATGATCCGGATCACCCGCCTGTTAACCAACAAAGCCGATATTTCCGAAACCCTGCTTGCGACCACCCCGACCGGGGTGGAAGCGGACAAGGTGGTGCTGAAAATCGACAGCTTTGCCCTGACCACCAACAACATCACCTATGCCGCCTTTGGCGAGGTCATGGGCTATTGGAAGTTCTTTCCGTCCCCGCGCGACGGGTGGGGGAATTTACCGGTCTGGGGCTTTGCCGATGTGGTGCAATCGGATGTGGATGGCATTCAGGTTGGCGAGCGGTTTTACGGGTTCTTCCCGCTGGCCAGCCATGTGGTCATGCAGCCCGGGCGCATCACGCAAGCCGGGTTCTTTGATGCCCTGCCCCACCGGCGCGATTTGCCGGTGGTTTACAACCAATACACCCGTTGCAGCCATGACGCCGGTTACGACCCTGCGCTGGAGGATATCCAGAGCCTGCTGCGGCCCCTGTTTATCACCTCTTATGTGCTGGCGGATTTCTTGCAGGATAATGCGCTTTTCGGGGCCGGTCAGGTCCTGTTGTCCAGCGCCTCCAGCAAAACCGCCTATGGCACCGCACATGCGCTCAAACAGATTGCCCCGCAAACGCCGCTTGTGGGCATGACATCGGCGCGCAACCGCGATTTTGTGCAGGGGCTTGGTTGTTATGACCATGTGGTAACCTATGAAGAATTGCCCGATCTGGCGGTTGTGCCCACGGCCTATGTGGATTTCTCCGGTAGTGCGCCCCTGCGCGAGGCGATCCACGCGCATTTCGGCGGCAAGCTGCGATATGACTGCGTTGTCGGCTCTGCCCAGACCGCCAGCCCGTTTCGCGACCATTCAAATTTGTCCCCCAAGCCCACGTTTTTTTTCGCGCCGACCCAGATTGCCAAACGCAACAAGGAAATTGGCAGCAAGGAGCAAACCCGCCGGATGCTCGAGGCACAAAACCGGTTCTTTTCCCTTGTCGGCAGCCAGACTCCGCCTTGGCTTACGGTGATTGAACACCAAGGCTTTGAGCAAGCACAAAAACTTCTGGCGCAGTTGCACAAAGGCGAAATCGGCCCCGAAACCGGAAATATTGTGCGACTTCAGGGCTGATCTGGGATAAAAGCGGCAAATGCAGCCGAAAACCCTGCTTTGCGAATTGACTTGCCGGGAATCTACGCCTAAAGAACCGCGACAAGCAGATAACACGCCTTCGAATCCGTACGGGATGAGCGGGCACCCGTTCAGGAGATCGACATGAAACGCACCTATCAGCCGAGCAACCTCGTTCGCAAACGCCGCCACGGTTTCCGTTCGCGCATGGCCACCAAAGCTGGCCGCAAAATTTTGAACCGTCGTCGTGTTCAAGGCCGCAAGAGCCTGTCCGCATAAGCGACGCGACCCAAGGTCTGAAAATATGAAACCGCCGGAGGCAACACAGGGCACCCAAATCGGGGCCGGTGCAACGCCACCGGCGGATTTCGTTTGTCCAATCGAAACCTTGCGCAAACGGCGGGATTTTCTGGCCGCAAACCATGGCCTGCGACGGGGCACCAAAGGCTTCCTGTTACAGGGACGGCCACGCGGTGATAACGACCCTGCCCTGCGAGTCGGGTTCACCTGTTCCAAAAAGGTCGGCAATGCGGTTGCCCGAAACCGCGCCAAACGGCGCTTGCGGGAAATTGCGCGCCTTGGTCTGCCGGAACTGGGGCGGGCAGGTTGGGATTATGTTCTGATCGGCAAGACCGGCGTGACGGCCTCACGCGATTTTGCACAGATGCAGGAAGATTTGCGCTATGCTCTGCGCAAAATTCACCAGAAATTCGACGAGGCTGATTAAGCTTGGCCTTCGGCGAGGGTATAGCGCACGGAAGCAAATTTTGATTTCAAAATTTGCGCAGCATGCGCGTAAAACAAAGGGGAAATAGCCTGACCTCTGGCTCACATTTATGTCATCAGGCTATATTTGGAGAAAATGGAAATGACGCCTTTGGCTTTTGTGATCTCTTTGCCGGTGCGGGGCTATCGGTTGTTGTTCAGCCCCTGGGTCGGGCGTGGCTGCCGGTATGACCCCACCTGTTCAGCCTATGCCATGGAGGCGCTGAAAAAGCATGGCGGCCTCAAGGGCAGCTGGCTGGCGGCCAAACGCATTGGCCGCTGCCATCCCTGGGGCGGGCACGGAATTGACGATGTGCCCGACCCGAAGGAAAAAACCCGAGAGTAGGGCTTTATAGCAGGAGATCGGCATCTGACAGACCGGTGACACCCTCGACGATGATTTTCATATCGGCAGTGCCATCCCCGTCCAGATCGACCATCACCGCGGTTGACCCACCCGAAGCAATGACCTGCACCTCACCCGATGCCCGAAAGAACGGGGCCGAACCGATATAGTTCTTGTCCCCGGCAAGGCCGCTCAGGTCAATAACGTCTTCACCGACGACAAAATCCATAATCTTGTCCGCATTAGCGGAATTCAGGCTATGCTTTTTGTGACTGAAGACAAATACATCCTCGCCTTGACCGCCATAAAGAAGATCGCGCCCCAAGCCCCCGACCAGCCGGTCATTGCCATCGCCGCCATAAAGCCGGTCATTATGCTGATTGCCATAAAGCACATCGTCATCGTCACCGCCCACCAGCTTGTCCTTGAACTTTCCACCACGGATAATATCGTCGCCGGTGCCCCCCGCGAGGCTATCCGCACCGGTGCCACCCCAGATTTTGTCATCCCCGTCGCCCCCGTCAATGGTATCGGCGCCGGCCCCGCCCCGCAGGCGGTTGTTGCTGTCCTTGCCGTTAATCGTGTTCTTCAAGCCATTGCCGATGCCGCGAATATTGCCGTCCCCGATCAGGGTCAGGTTTTCGAAACCGGCCCCCAGCTTCCAGCCGACACTTGATTGCACCAGATCCACACCGCCACCGCCAGACTCGGACAGGTTGATCGTGGCATCGTCGATAATATAGGTGTCATTGCCATCTCCGCCGGAAACAGTGCCGTCAACCCTGCCACCGCGCCCGTCGAAGTAGTCGTCCCCGCTCCCGAAGTTTACGTTCCCGCGAACAAAACCGGAATTGGAGAAACTGCCGTTTTCCGACGTATTGAACCAGACGGCGGTTTGGTTTGTGGCAATGATATCGCCAGAGTTGACCAGCGTTGCCGTTCCCCCGTCATATACACCAAGCCTGACCAGTGCGGCGGAAACCTCGCCGGATATCAACCCGGTATTCACCACCACGGCATCATGCCCCGAAAATTCAATTCCGGCAGAAGGCATATTTTCACCCACTCTTGCTGCAATCAGGCTGCCGTGGTTTTCTATGACGGCATTTGTTGTCTCGCTCCCCCCATGGCCAACAGAAATCCCGTACGTGCCAAAGTTGATTGTTCCGTTGTTGATCACGGTGTTATTGCCGCCATCCTGGGTAGATATTCCTGCTTCAGCTGCATAAATAACTCCGGACGAGCCAACAACGATTGCCGAGTTGGTGATCCCGGACGTCGTCCAAAAAAAGTCAACACCAATCCGCCCGGACACAACAGTCCCCAAAACATTGAGCCTGACACTGTCGATTATATCCGGCTCACCATACCTGACCCTGAACCCGGCAAGAAAATAGGTTAAACTCACACCGGGCATCAACGTCACCGTATCGCCGTTATCGATGTCATACTCCGTTGTTTGATCTGTGGTAATTACTTCGAATGCCATTTTGTGGTCTCCATGCTGGTAAAACAGGTTTTGTTATGCGCCCCTGCGCTTCAAAGGCAAAGCTGCGCCGGTTCACTTTGCAATTTACGGGCCGAACAGCCATAATTCTATGTCAAGAATCACTATCTATCCACACTTTTACAAATCAGCTCACGGGGCCAGATGCAGCCCGCCATCACTGCCCGCCGCGCGGGTGGGGATCAGGTGGCGGTCGATATCCCCTTTGATCGTTGCATAGACATCGTCAAAGAATTTCTGGTCCTCGAAATACCAGTTGTGGCTGGGGTAATGGCCGCCGGCGAACCGGTCTTCATGGGCGCGATAATAGGCCCCGCAATTCACATTCACCGCTTTTTGCGGGGTTTTATCCGGCAGGCCTATCCGCCCCACACGCGGCGACACGCCGATGCGTTTGACGTTGGACAGTTTCAGCACGTCATCATACGGATTAAAGTAATTGGTCAGCCGCACCGTATGGCGATAGAGCGAGGACGACTTGGAGCGCCCCTCCCCCAAAGAGCTGGCCGAAATATCGCCGGAAATAACCATCACCTGACTGACGGACCAGCTCACCGACGCAATCCGCGCCACATCATCCGCATCGTCAAAGGCCTCTCGCAGCACATAGGCCCCCATGGAATGGGCCAGAATATGCAGATTGATTTCGCAATCATCCTGTTGGTAATCGACAAAACGCCGAATGCCCTGTTCCACCAGTTTCAGCGCCGATTTTTTGGCGTCCCAACGGTCTTCCAGATAATTGATCGCCTTGTTGTCACTGGGCCAGTCAAAGCTGACGATCGCGCCCTTGAACCCTGCGGTTGCCAGCTTGGCCCGTATTTTCCGGTGCCGCTGCAACATCACGCGGGTTTCGGTGTTGAAGCCGTGAACAAAAAACAAAATATCGCCGGTTTTACCCCCCGGTTTGGCTTTGGCTTCTTCCAGCACTTTCAGGGTCCAGCCTTTCTTGGCCGAATTTTCATGAGAGGGGTCAATATCCGGTGCATTTTCGGGCACCTCGAGGAAACGCGCGGCACCCGGATCGCTTGGCTCCGGATCGAAAGCTCCGTTTTTAATGCGGCGGACACAAATAATATGATCGGTCAAAGGGAAAACTCCGTTTTGGGCAATTCTCCGATATTACCTTAAAACGCGACGAAAAGTAAGGTTTTTTCAGCTCTTGCCTGCTGCATCCCGTTTTGCGGCGGTTGTGCTTTTTCAACGGCTATAGTAGCTGCACCCCATGCAAAACGAAGCCTCAGAAATCCACGCCCTGTTTGAAGGTGCCCCGACCAGCACCGAATTCAAAAAGCTGCGCAAACGTATCATTCGTCAGGCCCAGGAGGCCATTTCCGAATTCGGCATGGTCGAACGCGGGGCGAAATGGCTGGTCTGCCTTTCCGGCGGCAAAGACAGCTATACCCTGCTTGCGGTGCTGTTTGAATTGCAATGGCGCGGGCTTTTGCCGGTGGAATTGCTGGCCTGTAATCTTGATCAGGGGCAACCTAATTTTCCGGCGACGGTGTTGCCGGATTTCCTGAAACGTATGGGGGTGCCCCATCGCATCGAATATCAGGACACCTATTCCATCGTCAAATCCAAGGTGCCCGCAACCCGCACCTATTGCGCCATGTGTTCGCGCCTGCGCCGCGGCAATCTGTATCGAATCGCCCGCGAGGAGGGCTGTTCTGCCATCGTTTTAGGCCATCACCGTGATGACATTCTGGAAACCTTCATGATGAACCTGTTTCACGGCGGGCGGCTGGCAACCATGCCGCCAAAGCTGCTGAACGAAGCAGGTGACTTGTTTGTTTACCGTCCCTTGGCCTTTGTGGCCGAGGCCGATTGTGAAAAATTTGCCAATGCGATGAACTATCCGATTATTCCCTGTGATTTATGCGGCTCACAAGACGGGCTGCAACGTCAACAGGTCAAGGCCATGCTGGATGGCTGGGAGGCAAATTCCCCCGGTCGGCGTCAGGTGATGTTCCGCTCGCTGATGAACACCCGCCCGAGCCATTTGCTCGACACAAATCTGTTTGATTTCAAAAACCTGCAAAAATCACCGACACCAGAGGACAGCCCGCCGATTCCGGACCTGAAAAAACCATGAATCCAAGCCCTTGGCACTGTTATTGTTGACTCCTCTTTCAAAATCCCAATACATTGGGCAAAAGAATAGGGAGAATTTTAATGGCCGGAAAAACATTGACACGTATGGACTTGAGCGAATCTGTCTTTCGCGAGGTCGGGCTATCGCGCAATGAATCGGCCGATCTGGTTGAATCCGTTCTGGATCATATTTCCGATGCGCTGGTGCGGGGCGAGAACGTCAAGATTTCCTCCTTTGGCACCTTCAGCATTCGCGACAAATCCGAACGCATTGGCCGCAACCCGAAAACCGGCGAAGAAGTTCCGATCAAACCGCGCCGGGTGCTGACCTTTCGCCCGTCCCATTTGATGAAAGAGCGTGTCGCCAACGGCAACAAACGCTAGAGGATTTCCGCACCGATGGAGAAAAAAGCCCCTGACGCATTCCGCACCATTTCAGAAGTTTCCGAATGGCTGGACACCCCGACCTATGTCCTGCGTTTCTGGGAGAGCCGTTTTCCACAGATCAAGCCGGTAAAACGTGCCGGCGGGCGGCGCTATTATCGCCCCGAGGATATGGCCCTGCTCGGCGGGATAAAAAAGCTCCTGCATTTTGAAGGGCATACCATCAAAGGCGTGCAAAACCTGATC
>JALWOO010000188.1 GCA_027083485.1 Amylibacter sp.
TAACTATGCCCGAGATCACCGGCTGAACATGTGGTTCGTTCTGGCCACGGAAACACAGGCCGGGATTGACGCGGTTTGCAAGCAGATTGAGGCCGAAACCGGCCTGCCGGTGCTACAATTCCCCAAGGAACACGAATTTTTCATCGGCTTTCGGGTGGCGGCATGAACATCACCGCCACAGACCGCCGCCTGATCGAGGCAACACAAGCCGGCCTGCCGCTGGTCGCCGAGCCCTATGCGGCCATTGCTGCCGATCTGGGGCTGGCGGAATCGGAGGTTCTGGACCGTCTGCAGGCCATGCAGGACAGCGGTGTGATCCGCCGTATCGCCGTGGCCCCCAACCACTACAAACTGGGGATGACCGCCAACGGCATGAGCGTCTGGGATGTGGCGGATGAGGCCGCCATAAGGCTCGGCGAACAGGTCGGCGCGCTGGAATTTGTCAGCCACTGTTATCTGCGTCCGCGCGCCCTGCCCGACTGGCCCTACAACCTGTTTGCGATGATCCATGGCAGCAGCCGCGACGAGGTCGCCGTCAAACGCGCCGAAATACGCGGCTTGCTGGGCGATGCCCTGCGCGGCGACGACATTCTCTATTCCACCAAAATTCTCAAGAAAACCGGCCTGCGGCTGGGGAAAGGCTAGCGATGTTTCGTTTGTCCCAATACATGCGCGAACTGGTGGACCCGACACCCGTACGCAAACGGCGCGGCACCGGCGCGGTCAAGCCGGTGGTGATCTGGAACCTGACAAGGCGTTGCAACCTGAAGTGCCGCCATTGCTATACCGTCTCTGCCGATGTGCATTTCCCCGGCGAATTATCCGCGCAACAGGCCAATGGCGTGCTGGATGATCTGGGGCAGATGGGCCTGCCCGCACTGATCCTGTCGGGCGGCGAGCCTTTGTTGCGCGACGATCTGTTCGATCTGGCCAAACGCGCGCGCGGTATGGTGCGTTATCTGGCCCTGTCTACCAACGGCACCGGCATTGTCGGGGAAACCGCGGACCGTGTGGCCGAAATCGGCTTTGACTACGTGGGCATTTCCATTGACGGCATCGGCAAGACCAATGACTGGTTTCGCGGGGTGGACGGGGCCTTTGATCAGGCGCTGGCCGGTGTGCGCGAATGCAAGAAACGCGGCATCAAGGTGGGTCTGCGCTTTACCATCACCGAGGACAACGCCGAGCAGCTGCCGCAACTGTTGCAGCTTTGCGAAGACGAAGGCGTGGACAAATTCTATCTGTCACATCTGGTCTATGCCGGTCGCGGCGATAAAAACAGGGGCGAGGACACTGCCCACAAACGCACCCGTGCCGCCATGGATATGTTGATTGATCGCGCGTGGAAAGGGGTCAACGGCGGCCACCCGCTGGATATTGTCACCGGCAACAATGACGCGGACGCCGTGTATTTCCTGCGCTGGGCCGAGGCAAATTTCCCGACCGGGAAAGTCGCCCATCTGCGCGACCATCTGGCAGCCTGGGGGGGCAATTCATCCGGTGTCGGTGTCGCCAATATCGACACGCAGGGCAATGTGCATCCGGATACCTATTGGTCCGATTACACCATCGGCAGCGTCCAGGATCAGCCGTTTTCCGCGCTCTGGCAGGGGGATGACAAAATGCTGGCCACCCTGCGCCTGCGGCCGCGCCCGCTCAAGGGGCGCTGCGGGGCCTGTGCCTATCAGGATGTCTGCGGCGGCAACACCCGTATTCGCGCCCTGCAACTGACCGGCGATCCCTGGGCCGAAGATCCTGCCTGTTAT
>JALWOO010000189.1 GCA_027083485.1 Amylibacter sp.
CTGTTTGCCCGGCTTGAACAAGCCGTCGAAGTCAGCCTTGAACCTATGCAAAAAGTATTGAAACGCACCGGCATCGATACTGACAAATTGCTCAAAGAGGTACGCAAAGGTTATTCCGGCACCGGTGGCCCGCTGACGCCTCTGGCGGTTTCGACCAAAGGCGAAGGCGCTAACCCCCTGAGCGCGCGTACAAATTTGCTGCTTAAGGATCTGGACCGAATCGGGTTGCTGGAATTGGCCGCCCGAAAACTCCCCTTGCTAACGCCGGTAAAAGGCAGCTTTCGCCACACCAGCCAGTTTGGCTGGCGCAAAGACCCGAAAGGGGCCGGACGCCGTATGCACAAAGGCACAGACCTTGCCGCCCCACGCGGCACGCCGATTGTGGCCCCTGGCGACGGTGTTGTGACATTTGCAGGCCGTCAACGCGGCTTTGGCAACCTGATCAAGATCCGGCACCTCGGTGGTCTGGAGACCTATTTCGCCCATTTGAACCGAATTCGCGTTAAAGCGGGACAAAGGGTCTCGCGCGGGGAGCGAATTGGTGATATGGGCACTACAGGACGCAGCACCGGCGTACATCTACACTACGAAGTCCATAAAAATGGAAAACCCATCAACCCACAAACATACATGAAGGCAGCCCGAAATGTTTTCTAAGAGCAAAATAAGCGACCCCTCCAAGGCTGACAAAGCCGCACCAGCAAAACCGACTGCCCCAAAGGCACCGGCCCCGAACCCTGTTTCCGGTTCCGCAGCCCCTGCCCCGGCTGCACCAAAAGCAAAACCGGCAGCATCGGTTTTGTCCACAGATTTGACCATCACCGGCAATCTGAAAACTACAGGTGATATTCAAATCGAAGGCACAGTCGAAGGCGACATCCGCGCGCATTTGCTGACAGTCGGCGACACGGCCACCGTCAAAGGCGAAATTGTTGCCGATGATGTTGTTGTTAACGGCCGTGTCATTGGCCGCGTACGCGGCTTGAAAGTGCGTTTGACCTCCTCTGCCAAAGTCGAGGGTGATATCATCCACAAAACCATCGCCATCGAAAGCGGTGCACATTTTGAAGGTTCCGTTCAACGTCAGGAAGACCCGCTGAACGCTAACGCGAACTCAAAAGCGCCGACGGCAGGTTAATTGCGCTGGCTGACTCGAAAATAAACTGAAAAGCCGTCGCATTGCCGACGGTTTTTCCTATTTCGGGATAAGAGAACCGCCTCCAGAAACTCAGTCGAGTGGCCTGAAAACGGGTATTTACATAAAGCTGCCGAGAAAACCGGCACAAAAACGCCCCAGGCCCCTCGAAAAAATCAAAATGATAGCTATTTTCAAGTAAGTAGTGTACCCGCGCGGTGGGAACACGGAATCGAAAGTAACGGGTATAATTAGGTAAAATGGCCGAACCAAAGCCCAGTTTTGCGCTTGATCTGTCCAATGAGGGCATCACACTATGGCAACGTGCCAATGGTGGGACGTGGGATGCGCTTGGCCGGATTCCTCTGGATGCGCCGAATATACCGGAACAAATCAAACTCTTGCGGACCAAAGCGGGGGTAAAGCATTCAGCCCCCTTGAAAGCCGTTGTGCGCATTCCCCCCAGTGAGGTGTTGTTCTCCCGCCTGAAACTGGGCGTGTTTGAGGGGGATGCGGCTGAAAAACAGGCCCGCAAACTCATTGATGACCTCACGCCCTATAGTCTCAATGAAATACTGTATGATCTGGAGAGTAAAGGCGCTGGCAACATGGCCCCTGTGGCGGTGGTCGCGCGTTCAACCCTTGAAGAAGCCGAAGCCTTTGCGGCCCAACACGGTTTTGAGGCGCTCTATTTCAGCACCGATTACGAGCTTCGGGAATTCCCACGAGACCCGAGATTTTTTCTGAAAAAACCGAAAAAGCCCGTCCTACCGATACTCAGCAAAGTTGCCGCCATTGCTGCCGTTGGCCTGAGTGTCGGGTATTTTGGATATGCTTATTATTTAGCCCCAGAACAGCCGGCATCCCCGCCCGTGGCAGTTGAGACCGCGCAAATCGCAGAACCGGTCCCTGAAGCGAAACAGCCTGCAAAAGCACCAGCTCCCAAACCAGCGGAAAAACCAAAACCCGCTGTTCCAAGCAATGAAGCTCCCGATTTTTCAGCGCCACAAACCGCGACACTGATTGCACCGGGAACCAGCACATATGAAAATTTTGCCTTTGGCGATGTGGGGCGGACAAACCTTGCGCGCATCACCCGCCTGGCCCGCCCTTTGTACCAAAAAGGCGAGCAGGCACCGCCAACACCAACCAACCCGCCACGTCACAAAACCGATGCACTGGCATTGGCGGATGCGCTGCGCGACTTACCCGAGGTCGGTGTTAACGATGAAAGTCTGGCGAAACTTCAAGCCGATATGGCCTTGCCTAAAGTCGAGCAAGGCGGCAATGGCACGGCCTTCGATCTGGCCGCATTTGTACCGCCTGATATTGACTTTACCAAAGTTTACCACAGCACACTGACCTCCCCGTCAACGGCCTACCAGTCGCCTCCGGTCAAATCCGCCGCGAACCCTGATCCGCCGCCACCGCCACCGGCCTATACCACGGCGGCACCGGGGACCTTGACACCGACACCGCAAGGCACGCTTGGGCCAGAGAATATCCGGATTTACGCCGGTAAACCCCCTTTATTGCCGCGCTCCCGTCCCGAGGTTGCTCCTCCGGTTGATCCGCTGGCCAAGTTCAAGCCGCGTCTACGGCCGCAAGGTCTGGTTTCAGAGGAATTGCTCGCGTCTTTGCGTCCGACGGAGGGCACAGCGCCAGCCCTGCCCGCGTCTCCGCCTCTGTCTGCTGATACCGCGCCCCAAAACGCACCGGATGACACCCCCGCACAGCTGACCGCAGCTCCGGTGCCCCTGCAAGCTCCGGCACAAAACGATGCAGCGCTTGTGGCACCGGACAATACCCAGCGGCCCAAAACATTACTTGAATTGGCAGACCCCGCCCTCGCCGGATTTAAGGCGCGGCGCAGACCGGCTGATCTGGTGCCAACACCCCCGGCCACCGAGCCGGAAACACCGGTTGAGCCACAGGCAACAGCCGAGCCTGATTTGCTGGCGCAGGCGGATCCTGCCCTTGCCGGTGCCAAACCCCGTTTGCGCCCAACCGGCCTGAATACGAATGCGGTTGAGGAACCACAGGGATTGCTGGCCTTGGCTGATCCGGCCCTTGCCGGCAAGAAAGCCCGCCGCCGGCCAGCCAATCTTAAGACGAATGCCGCCCCCGCGCCTCAGGGCTTGTTGGCGCTGGCCGATCCGGCATTGGCAAAGTTTCGTGCCAAACGCCGGCCATCGTCGTTGAAAATTATCAAGCCCGAGGACGGACAACCCTCGGAAACGCCCGCCAATACCCTTGCCGGAGCCACTCGCCTTGCCGTAGCGTTCAGCCCGCTTCCCAAACTGCGCCCGAAAAACCTTGGCCCGGGGCTGGACATCACAACCGGCGGTACGACCAAGGCAACCGCCAAAACGCCTCGTTCGGCAGTTGGCACATCCAAACCGTCGCCAAGCCCGACAGTTGTCGCCGTGACCAAAGCCGCCACCCAGAAGGCCCGTTTCAACAAACGCAAGATGAACCTTGTGGGCATTTTTGGCACTCCGAACGCAAGGCGCGCTCTGATCCGGATGCCGTCCGGCCGTTACGTCAAGGTCAAAACCGGCGACCGGCTCAGCGGCTGGCAGGTTTCGGCCATTGGCGAAAGCTCGTTGCGGATACGTAAAGGCTCCAAAAATCAGGTTCTACGGATGCCTTAGAGCGTTGGAGCCTTTGATTTCAGGCAGCGTTAGATGTTTCAGGTTTAACGCGAAATGCTTAAGGGCCTATCTTCAGAGCAGAATTAACGTTGCCAGCCCAAGGAAAACGAAAAAGCCGATCATATCGGTGACCGTGGTCACGAATGTCCCCGAGGCCAGCGCCGGATCAACGCCCATTTTATCCAGCCCCAGCGGAATCAGGATACCGGCCATTCCGGCGACCAACAAATTGGCGATCATCGACAGGGCCAGCACCACGCCGAGCATCGGGTTCCCGAACCAGACCATGCCAATACCGGAAACTATTATCCCGAAAACCAGCCCGTTAAAGAATCCCACAGCGACTTCGCGCCGGATCACCCGCCAGGCGTTGGCCGGTGTCAAATCCTTGGTGGCCAAGGCCCGCACCGCCACGGTCAGGGTTTGCGTGCCCGCATTCCCCCCCATCGAGGCCACAATCGGCATCAAAACGGCCAGCGCGACGATGGCCTGAATTGTCGACGAAAACTGCGAAATGACCGTGGCAGCCAAAATCGAGGTCACCAGATTTACCGCCAGCCAGGGAAACCGCAATTTGGTGGTCTCCATCACACTGCCCGACAGGCTTTCGTCGCCAACACCGGCCAGCAACATGATGTCTTCCTCGGCCTCTTCGTCGAGAACATCCATGGCGTCATCAATGGTAATCACCCCGACAAGGCGGCCTTCGTCATCTACCACAGGGGCGGAAACCATGTGATACTGGTTAAAAGCATAGGCCACGTCTTCCTGGGACTGGGTCGCGGGGATGGCGCGGAAATCCTCGTCCATGATATCCTTGAGCAGGGTATCGCGCGGATGCGACATCAGCTTGGACAGGGACACCGTGCCGACAGGCTGCAAAAACGGGTTGACGATCACCACGTTATAGAAATTTTCAGGCAGGTCTTCTTCGCCACGCAAATAATCAATGGCATCCCCGACCGTCCAGTCCGGCGGGGCCATCACCAATTCGCGCTGCATCATGCGTCCGGCGGTTTCTTCCGGGTATTGCAACGACTGCTCAACCGCGACCCGATCCGCATCCTCGAGCGCCTCCATCAGGCGTTCTTGTTGCGGCGCATCCATGTCTTCGACCAGATCGACCACATCGTCGGTTTCCAGATCGCGCACAGCTTCTGTGACCACCGAATCGGGGAGTTGTTCGAAAACCTCGGCACGTAGGCTTTCATCCACTTCGGACAAAACCTCGCCGTCGATTTCATCGCCCCAAAGCGCCAGCAATGCGGCGCGGTCTTTGGGGGAAATCTGCTCCAGGAGGTCGGCGATATCAGCCGAGTGTTCCGAATCAAGCAAACGCATCAGCCGGTCACGGTCGCCACTGGAAACCGCATCCAGAACCGCGCTGACCGTTAGCGCGTTGATTTCATATGCGCGGTCCGGATCTTCTGCTTCGGGCAAAGTCAGATCATTCATTGGCGGCTCCCTCAAGTTGTCGCGAACCTATAGCAGCCTTGGATGTGCCACAACGCCCTTTCCGTGGTATCCGCAGAAACAATCTCCTTCATTCTGGGCCGTTTACTTGCGCCGTTTCACCCGATACCTTGGCGATGCTACACGCCATTCAATGAAAATATCGTAAATATGTCCCCAGCTGCCCCAAATATTCAAAACTTCAAATCCCTCAACGATCTGGCGAATGCGGCGCTGGCTGCCCATCAAAAGGGCAATCTGGATGACGCAATCAAACTGTACCGGGTATATTTGTCGCGCAACCCGTCCGATGCCATGTTCTGGTCCAACCTCGGCGCGCTTTTTCGCAGCCGGAAAAATTACGACCTCGCGGCCGCGTGTCAGCATCGCGCGCTGCATCTGAAGCCGGATTCAGCCTCGATCGTGAACAATGCGGCGAACGCGTTTTATGATGCAGGTCTGAGCGAAGAGGCCTTGCGTTTGCGCCGGAAAGCCCTGAAGTTCGAGCCGGGAAAGGCCGAAAATTACGCCACCCTTGCCAAATGTCTGCGTGGATTGGGCCGTTATAGCGAGGCCGAGGCCGAAATGAAAAAGGCCTTGCTGGTGCATCCGGAAGAACCGGAATTGCACATTCAACTGGCTTTCTGCCAGCTGTCGCTTGGCAACTATCCGGACGGGTTCAAAAGCTTTCACTGGCGCTGGGAAGGGGATGAAATCAGCCCCCCGGAATTTGATATTCCCCAGTGGCAAGGCGAAGATCTGAGCGGCAAGACAATTCTAGTGACGCCGGAACAGGGCTTTGGCGACACAGTGCTGATGGCACGTTTCTTTGCCCCGCTCAAGGCGCTTGGCGGGACGGTCAAATTCGCCTGCAAGCCCCCGCTGCGGCGTCTGTTTGCCGATATGCCGGGCATTGACCATTTCGCCGAGAGCCGCGAGGAACTGGACAGTTGCGATTACTGGACTCCGATGATGGACCTGCCCCGATACCTGAACACCACCCTGGAAACGGTGCCCCCGCCGGCCCCGCTGACCATTCCACAGGATTCGATCGAACGTGCCCGCTATATCATGCAACCTTTTAACAACATGTTTAAGCTGGGCATTCTGTGGTCGGGGTCCCTCACCTACCGCGCCAACCACAAGCGGTCCTTTGGTCATCAGCAATTTCTAAAGCTGGCCGACATTAAAGGTTTGCAAATGGTTTCCCTGTACAAAGGCCCCCTTGCAGAGGCCTTTCATGCGGATGGCAGCTCTTGTGTGATCCTTGATGCGGCCTCGCAGGATCGGGATTTCGCCGATAGTGCAGCGGTGATAAAGGAACTGGATCTGGTGGTCACCATGGACAGCGCCATTGCCCATGTGGCCGGATCATTGGGGGTGCCGGTCTGGGATTTGCTGCATTCAGAGGCCTATTGGCTCTATGAACCGTTTGACGATCACACACCTTGGTATCCGTCCATGCGGCTGGTACGACAGCGCGAGGCGGGGAACTGGGACAAGGTGTTTGACCAGCTCCACACAGAAATTAGCACACTTGTTAAGGAAAAGCAGGGATGAGCGATATTTTAACCCCGATTTCACCGGGTGAATTGCTGGATAAACTGACCATCCTGCAAATCAAATGCGAGCAAATCACCGATCCGGACAAGCTCGCCAATGTGCAGGCGGAACGCGCCTTGCTGCAAGCGGTGGTGGACAAGCATATCCCCGTAAGCGAGGATCTGGCGGCGCTGGCTGTGGAGTTGCATAACGTCAATCAGGAGCTGTGGACCATCGAAGACGATATTCGCGATTGCGAACGGCTGGGCGATTTTGGCGAAAAATTCATCTCGCTGGCCCGTGCGGTTTATGTTACCAACGACCGTCGGGCGGCGCTGAAGAAACAAATCAATCTGGCGCTTGGCTCGGCCATTGTCGAAGAAAAATCCTACGCGGAATACTAACGGATTATGAATATGCAGCTTTTGCTCGGGCAGACGCTCGCCTTTGTTGGCGACCCTTTTCGTGACGGTATCGAGGCCGTCCAGCAC
>JALWOO010000190.1 GCA_027083485.1 Amylibacter sp.
GGGTGCAGGACGTGCCGCATTTGCATGTGCATATTCTGGGCGGGCGCGGTTTGGGGCGGATGCTTAACCCCGCCTGAGTTGCGCAATTGAGGCGCTTTCAGCGCCGCCCCTTTGAGCGCTGACGCGCGGGGAGGGGGCGCTGCCCCCAAGGCCTGTTAGGCCTTTCCCCCGAGATATTTTGAGAAAATGGAAATGGGGTAGAGCGTTCCGTATTTTAGCATAAAGTTGAAATGCCCTAATGAACCGCGGTATCCAGCGGATCGATCAGGGTGCGGCCGCCATCGACTGTCAGCACCTGACCGGTGATGAAACCGGCGCTGTCAGAGGCCAGAAACTGGGCCACCTCGGCGATTTCGCTGGCGTCGGCGATGCGGCCCATGGGGGTCACGGCAACCATGGCTTCGCGGGTTTCCGGATCGCCTTTCAGGCGGTCTTGCAGGCTGGCGCTCATCACGGAACCGATGGCTATGGCATTGACGCGAATGCGTTTTTCCGCAAGTGATACGGCCAGTGAACGGGTCAGCTGATTAAGTGCCGCACAGGCAACGGAATAGGACAGCAGTTCCGGATGGGTGCGTTCAGAGGCAATCGAGGACAGGTTGACGATCGATCCGACGGTGGTGGCGTCTTCTTTGGCCTGTTTGATCATTCGGGCGGCAACGGTTTGGGTGATGCGCAGATTGGCCAGCACATTTTGCTGGAACAGCAATTCGAACCCGTCTTCTTTGGGATCCAGCGGGTTGGTGGCAAGCACCTGACGCGAGGCATTGATCAGGATATCGACCCGATCAAAGGCATCAATGGTTGCTGACAGCAGGTTTGCAATGGTCAGGCGCTGGCGCAAATCCCCCGAAAAGCTGCGCACATTCTCTCCGTTGCCCGGAATGGCGGTAACTTCGGTTTGAAGTTTTGCCTCGTCCATATCCACAAGCATGACATTTGCGCCCTGATCGGCGAAATGACGGGCAATTTCCAGCCCGATCCCGTTGGCGGCACCGGTGATAATGGCGGTTTTTCCCTCGATGGAAAAGGACATTTGTTGTGCTCCTTCAGGACGATTCTGCGGCGATATTAGGCGAAAAGCCCTGTGCGACCTAGTGTTTTGGCTTGCGCGCCCAGATGCATTTGAATTGCGAGGATTGGTCCAGCCGTTCAACGTTGCGGAAATTTTCCGCGAGTGCCGCCTCATAGGCCAGTTGCCGGTTGGCGACCATATACAGGCTGCCGGTGGGTTTGAGCAATTTGGCGGCGGCGGCAATGAAGCGCTGGCCAAGGGCGGGGTCGGCCTTGCGGGTTTCGTGGAAAGGCGGGTTCATCACCACGAAATCGAGCGGCGCTTTCGTGGTGTGGTTCAGGGCATCCGCCCAGTAAAAACCGGTGCGCGGATCATCCACGTTCAGGCGGGCACAATCGAGCGCGTGGCGGTCTGCCTCGACCAGTTCCAGCGTATCGATTGCCGGATTGGAGGCCAGAACCTGTTTGGACAGATAGCCCCAGCCCGCGCCAAGGTCGGCCCCGTTGCCTTTTAGCTTGCCTGCCAGAAACGGCACCAGCTGGGCCGAGCCTTTGTCGATTTTATCGGCACTGAACACACCGGCGCGGGTGTAAAACCCGTCCGCAATCCGGCGCGGTTCAAGCGCGCCAAGCCAGTCGGTCAGGGCCGCAGGGGTTTCGGTTTTGGACAGCCAGAAAACCTTGCCGTGGGCCTTGGACAGGGTGGCGGTCACGGGCAGCAGCTTTTTCACCGCTTTCAGGTGGCTTTCGATGCCATCGGTTTTGTCGCCATCCACGATCAGCACGCCGTTCGGGGCCAGCGCGCAATAGGCTTTGGCAATCAGGGCGCGGGTTTCATTGCGTGCGCGGGTGATATGCACGATGGCATGGGTGAATTGCTCGGGCAAAGGGCGATCCATATCAAAGCCTGCCTGTGCAAGCTGTTGACAGGTCGGATAAAAAGCCTGCCGGCAATAGAGGTTCTCGCGCTGAAACAACCCATAGGCAGGGCAGGGGCGGGCGCGCAAAACAAGGGTTGCCCCCATATCGGCAACGTCAATAGCGCCGTTTGTGAACGGCAAAGACAGGCGGTCTATCGGGGACATGGGAGGCTCTATTCTTTTTCCATGGTGCATTGCAACGGATGCTGGTGCTTGCGGGCAAAATCCATCACCTGCGCCACTTTGGTTTCGGCGACTTCGTGGCTGAAAACACCCACGACCGCAAGGCCCTTTTTGTGGACCGTCAACATCAGCTCGATCGCCTGTGCGTTGTTGATACCAAAGAACTTTTGCAAAATGATCACCACAAATTCCATCGGCGTGTAGTCATCGTTCAACAACATTACCTTGTACATTGGCGGACGTTTGGTTTTTGGCTTGGTTTTGGAGGCCAGTGCAACGTCGCCGTCATTGTCGTCGTCTTTGTCTGCCATGGTAATTGGGTTCAGGGTCATTGGGAGCCAGTGGTTTGGTCAAGGTGTTTTAACTGATGTAGCGTGCCGGTGGTAAGAAAAAAGAGCCTGAAAATCAAGAGAGCATGAACGCGCAGGCCTGTTGTTGACTTGATGCCTACTACAATTAGTGGCCGGTGGTTAAGAAACCTCATAATCTGGCATGGTGTTGCTTTGACGACACCTCGCTTATCACTGAAAATAAAGGGGTTTTTCTTTTTTTCATCTGTGTTAGCATGACGACTGAGCAATAATGACCGTTTAAGCGGCAAGAGGCAAAACACACAGACGTCGGAGAACCGATGCGATTCGCAGCAGTCAAAGCGCTTACAGCGCTGATATTCCTTTTTGTGGCAAGTGCGGCTTCTGCGGCACCCTATGCGGCTATGGTGATCGATGCACGTACGGGCAAGGTCTTGCATGCACGCAACGCGGATACGCGATTGCATCCGGCGTCCCTGACCAAAATGATGACCCTCTATGTGGCCTTTGACGCCATCAAACACGGGGAAATTTCACTGGATACGATGGTGACCGTCACCCGCAAGGCCGCAAATGAACCCCCGTCCAAGCTGGGTCTCAGGGCTGGTCAGCGCATCAAGCTGCGATATCTGATTCGTGCTGCTGCGGTGAAATCGGCCAATGACGCAGCCACTGCGATCGGGATTGCGATTTCGGGATCCGAAGCCGAATTTGCCAAGCGCATGACCAGCATGGCGCGTAAAATGGGCATGACCAGAACCACCTTCAAAAACGCCAACGGGTTGACCCGGTCCGGGCATTTGTCAACGGCGCGGGATATGACCACGCTGGGGCGGCACCTGTTTTTTGATTACCCGCAATATTACAATCTGTTTTCGCGCAAATCGACCAACGCCGGTGTGCGGCAGGTGGTCAACACCAACCGCAAGCTGCTTTCTGCCTATCGCGGCGCGGACGGGATCAAGACCGGCTATACCAATGCCGCAGGGTTTAACCTTGTTGCTTCGGCACATCGGGGTGACAAACGGGTAATTGCCACGGTTCTGGGCGGCAGGACTTCTGCCTGGCGCAACAAGCGCGTGGCGGAATTGCTGGATATGGGGTTCAAACGCTCGCCGTCATATGTGGCGGTACGCAAACCTGCGCCGGTGACATGGGGGGGGCGCAAGACCATCAGGGTTGCCCGCAACGGGGCCGTCGACAAGAGCCTGCGCCCCAGAGATCGGGTAAAACAGCCGTCCACGCAACAGTCAGCCCCGCAACCGCCAGCCACACAACAGCTGGCTCAAGTTGATTCCAAAGCCATCGAAGCGGCCATTCTACAAGCGGTGAAGGATGACAAAAAGCCAAAGCCACAACCGGTTCGGCTGGCCAAGGCCCAGCGGCCGGTGTTGCGGGTTGTGACACGGGTTTCCTCTGCCGGTGGGCGCCATTGGGCGGTTCAGGTCGGGGCCTTTGCGTCCAGACAAGGCGCGGAAAAGGCCCTGCTGCAAACCGCATTGCGTGAATTGCGCACGCTGGAACAATCGGAACGGCGGATTGATTATGCGATGGTGAAGGGCAACATGCGCTATCGGGCGCGGTTTTACGGGCTTAATCAGGCAGAGGCCAATATGACCTGTGCCCGCCTGAAAGCCCGCCACGCGGCCTGCACTCCGATCCGGACAAACGGATAGCGTTTTACCCTTTTACCAAGGCTGCAAATTGCGCGATTTCCTCGGATGTGGTGTTCCAGTTGCACACCAGCCTTGCGCCGAGAATATCGTCTGGCGCGCCGGTTCCGGGCATGTCGTAATAATAGGCCCCTGCGGTTTTGGCCCGATCATGGCCGGCGCGGGGCCATTGGGCAAACATCAGGTTGGCATCGCGCCGGTACTGCAGGCTAAAGCCGTCCACAGTGGTTAACGCCTGTTCCAGCTCTGCCCCTGCTGCATTGGCGTGACGGGCCAGATGGCACCACAAATCATCCTGCAAATAGGCTTGCATCTGTGCCGCTAAAAAACGGTGCTTGGAAAACAGATGCCCCGCGCGTTTGCGGCGCAATTCGAATTCCCAGGCCTTTTGCGGATCAAACAGGATCACTGCTTCCACCCCCATCAGCCCGTTTTTGGTACCGCCAAAGCTGACCACATCGACACCGGCCTTCCACGTCATTTCCGCCGGTGTGCAGCCCGCCGCCACAATCGCATTCGCCAGCCGCGCACCGTCCAGATAGGTCGCCATGCCGTATGTGCGGGCCGCCGCCGTCAGGGCGGCAATCTCGGCAGGGGTATAGACCGCGCCGGTTTCGGTGACATTGGTCAGGGACAGACAACCAAACTGCACCTGATGCACATCGCCCCTGTGGTATTCGCCCGCCTTGGCATGCAGGGCCTCTGGCGTGATCTGGGCGTTGTCGCCCGCCAGCGTCAGCAGTTTCGCCCCGCCGGAATAAAACTCCGGCGCGCCGCATTCGTCCATATGCACATGGGACAATTCATGGCAAAAAACCGACTGATAGGGCTGCGTATAAATCGACAGCGCCAGCGCGTTTGCCGCGGTGCCGGTGGCCACCAGATAAACCGCCGCCTCGGGGGCCGCGAACAAATCGCGGATTTGGGCGGTGACCTGTTTCATGGCGTCTTCGGTGCCATAAGACGGGGTGTATCCGCAATTGGCCTGCGCCAGCGCGGCCATGGCAGCGGGATGCACAGGGGCCATATTGTCGGAACCGAAAATCATTTTGTCACCTCTATTTGAAATGTTGCGCCATGTGGTCCGGCAGGTCTTCCAGTTCTACTTCATATTCCGGCACCACGGATCCGGCAACGGATTTCCCCGCTGCATGTACGCTATCGGGATCGCCGGAAATCAGCGGATGCCAGTCAAACAGCGGCTGGCCCTGATACAACAACCGATAGGCACAGGTGGAGGGCATCCAATGCGCCACCCGCTCGATATTTTCCGGCGTCAGGGACACGCAATCCTTCACCAGCTGCTGACGCAGGGCATAGGAGGAACAGCGGCATTTATCCACGTCAAACAGGCGGCAGGTCACATCGGTGTAATAGATTTCCTCTGTGTCCTCGTCCTCCATCTTGATCAGACAACAGCGCCCGCAGCCATCGCAGAGCGCCTCCCATTCCTGTTTGTTCAGGTCTTCAAGTGCGGTTTTTTCCCAAAAACGGCTCCGCAGGCCGCTTCGGTCGATATGTGTACTCATAACGCCGTTGTGGACCAGATCGCGCACGGGGGAAAGGGGATTTGTGGTCTTGCAGTGCGGTGGCGGATTGGGCAGGGTGTGGGGATGGTAGAGATTGAAGATATTGTTGATGGGGACAGCCTGAAGGCGTGGCTGTTGCAGCAGCCGGAGGAGGTGGTGCGGTTATTTTCCTTTGCAATTGGTTACCGTGTATCGCAACGACTGATACCCGATATATGGTATCGAACTGCTACTCGTGAACTTGTTGATCTGGAAGGTGACTTAGAGGATTACTCAATGCTGCCGATTTTGCGGCTCAATTTAAGTATGGCATCTTTCGTGAAAGCAGTGCCATCCACAACCCCTAATTATCTTTTTAGAGCTGCCTCGGACTGCTATGTTGATTCTTTATACGCATCAGATATTGGAGCAGATTTTTCTGCGGCAAATACTATCACTGCAGCTTCTCAAGATTTTTTCTTTTCAATGCCCAGTCAGATGAAAGGGGAAAAAATTACTGTTAGGTCTATCCCAAATGCCTATGTTGCTTATGCGTCAAATTTGACGGATGAATTTCGTCTTTGGCGTGAAATTCGAAGTGATTGCCGGGAGTTACTAGATCATAAAACAATAAAAAACCGGCCCCTCTGGCAAGACAATGCCGACCCCTTCGCCGATACCTGGGCCGAGGTCAAAACCACCCTTGGCCCTGACGCCCGCGACTGGCAATTCTGGATCGACTGGTATGAATCCATGTTGCACGGCAGGCCGCAGAATGCCGATATGCTCCATGACATCGCCCTGATTGACGATGCGGTGTGGAAACAGGGCCTCGCGGCGGTGAATGCGGCGATTGCGGATATTCAGGCAAAATACCTGTCCAAAAATGCGCCTTTGGCAGAGCGGATGGAATTTGATCGGGACACTGCCAAATTTTACACCACCCCGATTGCCGTGCAAAAGCCGCCCCTGATGTCGGTGCTGCTGTCGCGGGTAGAGGATTCCCTGGGGGATTGCCTGCACGCCAACGGGTTGACGCAGGAATCCAACGAAGTGCGGGTGATCCGGCGGACCCTGACCAGCTACAGGGATGACCCACAGCGTATTGAAATGGATTTCACCGATTGCGTGGTGTCCCTGCGCGGCGAGATTGAAAAACAATGGTTGCAGGATACCGCCGCCAACAAAACGCTGATCCGCAGCCTTGAAGAATGCGTCAGGGGTGTTCGCGAGTTGCATCCCGAGGTGGCCGAAAACCGGATGATCTTTGCGGTGGCAGAGTTGCGGGCGCTGCCAGAGGCAGACAAACAGGTGCTGGCCGAAAGCAAGGACCTGCTGGTTGCGATTTCGCAAGGGGCAACCTCAGAGGATTTTGCAACGGATATTCCCGAGCTGGTGAATGATGCGTTGATCCCTGTACCGGATAGCGCACCGAGATTGCCGCCTGCTGTGCGTGTGTTCGGTCGTGTGTCGCGGATGCAGATGATGATACGGAAATCATCCGAAATTGTGAACAGGATTGTGGAAAGCACAGGATTTAAGGCTGCGGGTATTTTGTTAACAATAGCAGGAATTGTTCAACTTGGCCTAAGCGTTTTCGGTGTCTTCTAACATGCTCGAAACCGACCTCTACCCCCCTGTCAAAGCCCTGCTTGAATC
>JALWOO010000191.1 GCA_027083485.1 Amylibacter sp.
ATGATAACAAGCGCGTGGCGGTTTTGGGGCTTGGTCGTTCCGGCCTGAGTGCTGCGCGGGCGTTGCGTGCGGGCGGGGCGGTTCCAGTGTGTTGGGATGATAACGTACCGGCGCGCGCGGCGGCAGAGGCCGAAGGCTTTGAGGTTGCCGACCTGATCAAAGACCGCCCTTGGGAGGGGCTGGAGGTGCTGATCACCTCGCCCGGCATCCCGCATTTGTATCCACAACCGCATCCGGTGATCCGCAAGGCCTGGGATATGGGCGTGGTGGTGGACAATGATATCGGGTTGTTTTTCCGCAGCTATGGCACGCGGGACTGGGATGATTTCGAGGTGCTGCCACGGGTGATTTGCGTGACCGGATCCAACGGCAAATCCACCACAACGGCCCTGATCCACCACATTCTGAACGCGGCTGGCCGCGATGTACAGATGGGGGGCAATATCGGGCGCGGGGTTCTGGATATGGAACCGGCGCGTGACGGGCAGATTTGTGTGCTGGAACTCAGTTCCTATCAAACCGAACTGGCCCGTTCCCTGGCACCGGATATTGCATTGTTCATGAATCTATCGCCGGATCATCTGGACCGGCACGGCGGTATTGGCGGCTATTTCGCGGCCAAGCAACGCCTGTTTGTGGCAGGTTGTCCGGACCGTTCCATCATCGGGGTCGATGAAATGGAGGGAGCCTATCTGGCGGCGCAGTTGCAGGACAAGGGCGACAGCGGCGAGCCGGTGATCCGGATTTCTTCGGGGACCAGGCTCAAGGGCGGCTGGTCGGTGTTTTCGCGCAAGGGTTTTTTGGCGGAATGGCGCAAGGGCAAGCAGGTGGCCTCGATTGATCTGCGCGATATTCAGGGACTGCCCGGGGCCCATAACCATCAAAACGCCTGTGCCGCCTATGCGGCGTGCCGCAGCATAGGGCTGGCCCCGCGCCTGATCGAGCAACATTTGCGCAGCTATCCGGGCCTGCCGCACCGCTGTCAGGTAGTGGCCGAAATCGACGGGGTGAAATACGTAAATGACTCCAAGGCCACCAACGCGGATGCAGCGGAAAAATCCCTGCTGGCGTTCAAAAACATCCACTGGATTGCGGGCGGGCAGCCCAAGGCAGGCGGAATATCCGGCCTGACAGGGGTGTTTGATCGGGTGAAAAAGGCCTATTTCGTGGGCGAGGCTGCGGCTGAATTTGCCGAACAAATCGGCAATGTGCCACATCAGATCAGCGGCACGGTTGCTGCTGCTGTCGCGGCTGCGGCTGCGCAGGCACAGGCGGGGGATGTCGTGTTGCTGGCTCCGGCATGTGCCAGTTTTGACCAGTTCAGCAGCTTTGAAGCCAGAGGAGAGGCCTTTGAAGCGGTGATTGCCAAAATAGGCGAGTAGGAAGGCGCATGCAGAAATTTCTGGACAACCTGGCCGGTTTTGCCATGTCCCAGCCAGATAAGCCTGCATTGAACGAGGGCGTTAAAACGCTTTCTTATGCCGAGTTGTGGCGCGAAAGTGCTTCTCTTGCGGCTTATTTGGCAGAGCAGGGCTTAACCCCGGGCAGTCGGGTAGGGGTGTTGCGCAGCTCTCTTTTCACGGCTTATGTGCTGGTGCTGGCCTGCCTGCGCGCCGGGGTGGATGTTGTATATATTGATGCGCGGGACAATCCTGAAAAAACACGGCATATTTTTGAACATGCGCAAATTGATCTGCTGATTTACGAGGACGCGCAGGCGGTGACTCGGCTTGAGCGGCTTTCCTGTGAGACACGGC
>JALWOO010000192.1 GCA_027083485.1 Amylibacter sp.
GAGTACAATTGTGCAATTGCAGGACGTACCAACTGCCCCTAGAAAACAGTCATAACGTAACGGGAGATGTGCCAATGTCATTTTTGTCTGAAACCTTGTCGCGGGTGAAACCCTCCCCGACCATTGCCATTTCCACCCAAGCCGCCGAACTGAAGGCCGCCGGGCGCGATATTGTGGCGCTCAGCGCGGGGGAACCGGATTTTGACACGCCGGACAATATCAAAGCCGCCGCCAAGGCCGCGATTGATGCAGGCAAAACCAAATACACCGCGCCGGATGGCATGATTGAATTGAAACAGGCGATTTGTGCCAAATTCAAGCGCGATAACGACCTTGACTACATACCGGCCCAGATTTCCGTGGGCACCGGCGGCAAACAGATCCTGTATAATGCCCTGACGGCCACGCTGAATGCGGGGGATGACGTGATCATTCCCGCGCCTTATTGGGTGTCCTACCCCGATATGGTGCTGCTGGCGGGCGGCAATCCGGTGGTGGTTGAAGCCCCGCTTGAAACCGGTTTCAAGCTGACAGCCGCGCAACTGGAAGCCGCCATTACCCCGAGAACCAAATGGCTGATTTTCAACTCGCCCTCCAATCCGACGGGGGCGGGCTATACCTGGCAGGAGCTGAAATCCCTCACCGATGTATTGCTGCGCCATCCGCATGTGTGGATTATGACCGACGACATGTATGAACACCTTGCCTATGACGGGTTTGAATTCTGTACACCGGCGCAGGTGGAACCCGAACTGTACAACCGCACCCTGACGATAAACGGCGTGTCCAAAGCCTATGCCATGACCGGCTGGCGCATTGGCTATGCGGGCGGACCAACCGAATTGATTACCGCCATGCGCAAGGTGCAGAGCCAATCGACCTCCAACCCCTGCACGATCAGCCAATGGGCCGCGCTCGAAGCGCTCAACGGGCCGCAGGATTACATAGAGACAAGCCGCCCCGTGTTTCAGGCGCGGCGGGATCTGGTGGTGGGGATGCTGAACGAGGCGACCGGTATTCACTGCGCAACCCCTGAGGGGGCGTTTTATGTGTATCCGTCAATCGCGGAATGCATCGGCAAAACCACCCCGCAAGGCGTGACCATCGACACGGACGAGGTTTTCGCCACCGAGCTGTTGAAAGCCGAAGGCGTGGCCGTGGTTTTTGGCGCGGCTTTCGGCCTCAGCCCGAATTTCCGCGTCAGCTATGCCGCCTCCGAAGCAGACCTGCGCAAGGCCTGCAAACGGATACAGGATTTTTGTGCGTCATTGACCTGAGACGCGCAATTTGCTTTGTAGAGGCAGATCAATGCCAAAGGGGACCACGTAAAACATGGCTGACACCAACAACCTGTTCTTTCGTGTGCGTGAAAACGGTGCCGCCGTTTACCGTGTTGATACCGAAAACCGGCAACGGCGGCTCGACATGCAGCAAATCGCCATTGCCAATGTGCGCAACGGGGATATCAAACCGCATGGCGATCAGGTGCCAACAGCGGCGGAGCGCAATGCCATTGATGCCTGGATGGTGGCGCGCCGCAAACTGCTGGAGGAACGGCGCATCGACGATTTGCGCCGCACCACGGATCACCTCAACCTGACGGCGCAATGGGTGCAAACCAAGGCCACAGACGAACAAATCGATATGTTTGCCGAAGATTTGCTAATGGCGATGCATGATTTGCGCAGCGCCATTGTGCGGCGCAAAGCCGATGCCTTGATGCGCCGCTAAGCGCGTCTTTTTTCAGCACAAAAG
>JALWOO010000193.1 GCA_027083485.1 Amylibacter sp.
GCTGTCATCGAATACCTGAAATCTCTGTCTGTTTCCAAGTAAACAAAACACAGTTTGACGCAAACGGCATCCTTCGGGGTGCCGTTTTTTTGTCGCAGACCACATTTGTGAATTGATGTGCGGGAAGGGGCTGCGTAAAGTTTGGCCACCAAGAGGAGAGCCAAACCGATGAAATCCCTGCTTATTGCCGCACTGTGCCTGTTCGCCTTTCAAGCCCAGGCACAGGATGTTGTGGTTTACCCGTTTGATGGGGATTTCGAGGATGCCGCCTTCGCAGCCGAAAGCGCGATTGTCGGGCGGGGATTGAATATCGAATATACTTCCCATGTGGGTGATATGCTAAACAGAACAGGGGCGGATGTTGGCAGCACCAAACAGATTTTTTCTGCCGCAAATATTTATCTGTTTTGTTCGGCTGTCGTGTCGCGTCATGTGATGGAAGCGGACCCGTTGAACATTGTGAATTGCCCCTATTCGGTGTTTGTTTTCGAAGATGAAAATGGCGTGAAAATTGGCCACCGCAACTATCCTGCCGGCCCGATGCAAGAGGTGCAAACCCTGCTTGATAATATCGTCAAAGAGGCGTTGGAGTAATCAGGCTTTGCTGCGCGAAACCTGTACCGCAAAAATACCGGCCATCACCACCAATACCCCGAAAATATCCTGAAGGCTCAGGCGTTCGCCCAGAATGATTGCGGCAATACCGACACCCAGAAACGGGTTCAAAAAATGATAGGTCGAGGCCCGCGTCGCCCCGATCCGCCCGACCAGATTGAACCAGATAAGCGTGGCCACAAGGCCGGGCACGATGATGGTATAGCTCAACGCCCCGATCAGGGAGGGTGTCCAGTGGATGGTTTGCTGCTCGAGCAACAGGGCCGGCAGGATCAACGCTGTGCCGCCCACCAGCATTTGCAAGCCGACAACCATCAACAGATTGCCTTGCGAACTGGCCCCTTTGACCAACAGGGTTGCTGCTGCCAGAGACATCACGCCAATCAGACAATATCCGACTCCGAGCAAATCCATCCCGCCATTGAAACGGGAGGCCATAATGATGCCGACACCGACAAATCCGGCGATCAATCCGACCCAGCCCAACAAGGGCAGCCTTTCCTTTAAAAACACAGCGCTGGCCAGCCCGACCAGAAGCGGCATGACGCTGGCAATAATGGCGGCCAAAGAGGCCTCGATCCGTTGCATCGCCATAAAGAACAGGCCCAGATACAGGGCGTTTTGGCAGATGCCGAAAACGATGACCGCGCGCCAGCCGCGTTTGTCCAGCCGGATACGCTGCCCCATGGCAAAGGCGATGCCGATGGCAAGCAATCCGGCAATTAAAAACCGCAGGGAGGAAATGGTCAGCGGCGGGGCTTGCTGTACAATGATCCGTGCAGAGGTAAAGGCGCTGCTCCACATCAAGGCAAAGCCGGTCCCCATAATGATTGCGCGGATGTCCATGCCTGTTCCCCAATGAAAAAGGCCGCGTATTGCGGCCTTTTCACTATTCAGAGATTTGAAACCGGATCAAGCGTTGATCACATCTTTCAGGGCTTTGGCGATGGTTACTTTGGCCACGCGGTCAGCCGGCTTTTGCATCTGTTCTCCTGTGGCAGGGTTGCGCACCATGCGTTCCGGGCGGGCGCGGCAGGCGAATTTGCCAAGGCCGGGCAGTGTTACAGCGCCACCGGCGGCGACTTCTTTGGTGACAATGTCGGTTACGGCTGCCAGAAAATCATTTGCTGTTTTTTTGTCTGAACCGGTTGCTTCGGCCAGTGCCGCAACCAGTTGTGTTTTTGTCATAGGTTTCTGAGTCATTAACTGCTCCTTGGTGTTTCGTAACGATCCCTCGCGGGTGTCCGACCGCATTTAACAAGATATTGAGGGGGGACACAATCAGCGAAACATGATTAAATCCCTCATATCAGGCGTTTTTTAGCCCATTTTTCATGGTTTTTTGATCTAAAGGAATGCGGTCTCGTCAAAGCTGCGCAATTTGCGCGAATGCAGTCGTTCCAGTGGCATTTCGGCGAGGTGCTCCATGGCGCGAATCCCGATCATCAAATGGCGTGAAACCTGTGTCTGATAGAAATCGGACGCCATCCCGGGCAGTTTCAATTCCCCGTGCAGGGGTTTGTCGGACACGCAAAGCAATGTGCCATAAGGCACGCGAAAACGAAAACCGTTGGCGGCGATGGTGGCGCTTTCCATATCAAGCGCAATGGCGCGGGACTGGGACAGGCGTTGCACGGGGCCGGATTGTTCGCGCAGCTCCCAGTTCCGGTTGTCAATCGTGGCAACCGTGCCGGTGCGCATCACCCGTTTCAGTTCATACCCCGTCAGGCCGGTGACTTCTTCTACTGCCTGTTCCAGCGCGATCTGGATTTCTGCCAGAGGCGGCACGGGAATCCAGACCGGCAAATCCGCATCCAGCACGTGATCTTCGCGAACGTAAGCATGGGCCAGCACAAAATCGCCAAGGCTCTGGCTGTTGCGCAATCCGGCGCAATGGCCCAGCATCAGCCAGGCATGGGGGCGCAGAACGGCAATATGGTCGGTGGCGGTTTTGGCGTTGGAGGGGCCGACCCCGATGTTCACCATGGTAATGCCCGATCCATCCGCTTTGGTCAGGTGATAGGCGGGCATTTGCGGCGTTTTGTGCGGGGCGTCAATATTCGTGGTGCCATCGGTTGTGATGACATTGCCGGGCGTTACAAAGGCCTCATAGTCGCCTTCACCCTTGGCCAGCTGTTCCTGACCAAACCGGATGAATTCATCAATGTAGAACTGATAGTTGGTAAACAGCACGTGATTCTGGAAATACTCGGGCTTCGTCGCCGTGTAATGGGACAGGCGCGCAAGGGAATAATCCACCCGTTGCGCGGTAAACGGGGCCAGCGGACGGGTGCCGTCCTCGCTGTCTTCCACATCGCCATTGGCAATATCGTCATTGGTAGTTTTCAGGTCCGGCACGTCGAAAATATCGCGCAGGGGCCGCTCCAGAACCTGAGCATCGGCACCGGACAGGGTATAGCCATCGCCCAAGGCAAAATGCAGCGGGATGGGGACATCGGAAACCCCGACCGAAACCGGTACTTTGTGGTTTTCCAGCAAAAGCCCGATTTGTTGCAGTAGATAGCCCTCGAACAGGTCGGGCCGTGTCAGCGTGGTGGCATAGGTGCCCGGCTCCGGCACATGGCCGAAGGACAATCGGGTATCGATGTGGGAAAAGGTCGATGTGGTGATCGACAGCATGGGATAAAAGGCGCGGTAATGGCCTTCCGGTTTGTTGCCCTGCTGATAATGGGTAAAGCGTCTACGCAGGAAATCCGTGGATTCCGTGTAAATTTTCTGGATCGCGGCGACGGCCTCGGCAGCATCATAAAAAATCTGGGTCGGCGTCGGGCGTGGTGTCACAAGCCGCTGCAAAATCGGGGCGGGCCTTAGCATGGGCGCACCTCGCGACATGGGGCGGGCGTGTTGCACGGCGAGAAATTTCGGGGCGATGGGCTGGTTTTTGTTATTTTTATTTGCATAGCAGACTATTTCATAAAGCGGCCAAAAGGATCAAGCCCTAATTTTAGCTGCTGTTTGTAACAGTTTTGTAAGGTCTTTTGCCTGCGCAAGAGCGGTGATTTCCTGCCAGATTTCTTGCGCCTGATCTTGCCCGAGCAGGGTTTCAGCCTTTGCCAAAACCCGCATTTCGCGCTGTTTTACGGGTTGCGGGGTGGCCAGATCAAGCTGCATTTCAAGCGGGGGGCTGTTGTGAAAAACAAGCGTGACACGGGCCGCCGTATCCGACAATTCCGCGTTCCCCGTGACGGTGGTTTTGTCGCGCAATGCGGTGATTTCAGCGCTCTTGCACAGGTGATCCGTAAAACTGCCCAAAGCGCCGGTATCAATTCCCGACAGGGCCATCGCCGCGGTTTGGCGATAGCTGAATTTTGCCTCAAGTCCGGTTTTGGGATCCGGCTTGTTGCAAACCTTTAACCAGCGCGGGTTGGTTTGAATGTCGATTGTTTTCAACAGATTGGGGTCTGGATTATGCGCTTCAATCAACAGGGTCAGGGCCTCCAGCATGGCATGCAGGCCATGGCAGCAGGCATGATATTTGTGGTGGACCTGTTCCAGAACGAAATGCGTGCCAAGCCCCTTCAGAACGGTTTCAAGCGGCGGCATTTCGGCGGCGTGGCTTTGGGCAAAGCTCAGCAGCGCATCCGGATTGGACGTAAACCCCAGCGCCGCCAATTGGGCGGATTCGACCCCGTTAGCCGCCGCCATGCCGGCGTTGAAAGGTTTGCCCATGGTGCCGAATTGCGCCTTTAATCCGCAAGCCCGCGTCGCGGCCAGTCCCATCGCCTGACCTGTTTCATGTGCCGTTAACCCTGACAGGCGGCTTGCTGCCAATGTGGCCCCGAATGTGCCGGCGGTGGCGGTCATGTGAAATCCGGCCTCATAGTGGCTGCGCCCGAACCAGTGGCCTATCCGGCAAGAGGATTCGTAGCCGGTGAGTGCCGCAACCAGGAATTCAGCCCCGGTTGCGCCCTGCTGCTCTGCCATTGCCAATGCCGCAGGAAAGATCGTCACGCTCGGGTGGCCGATGTGCAGGAAATGGGTGTCGTCATAATCCAGCGCATGCGCCGTGGTGCCATTGGCCAGCGCTGTGGCACGGGCCGGCAGGCGGGTGGTTTGCCCGACAACCGTTGCCTGTGGCGCGCCTGCCTCTTGCGTGACCATTTGACGAATAATGCGGCTGGCCGGTTCCTGCGCGCCGGCGATGGCCACGGCAAACCAGTCAAGCAGGGACAGCCTTAAAATATGCAGCGCGGATTGCGGCACATCCGGCAAGGCGGTGTTCAGGCTGAAATCGATCAGTTCAGGGAGCGGGGTTTTCATGGCGTGACCTTTGTTTGCCCCGCATTGATAGGACGCATGGCAGGATTTGCAACAGGTCTGAAAAAAAAGGAGGCGCATTTCACGCTTCGTGAAATACCTTTCGCGCAGAAGGGCCGGTTTTGGCGCATTCCCGGTTTCGCATGGTAAAGAGGGCTGTTTGAAAAGGGGCGCGAAATTAACTTAGTAAGGGATGAAAATATGACTGGTTGGGAAATGATTGTATCACGGGTTCCGGTTTGGGTCTGGCCTTTATTGGTGTTGCTGGTTGTTCTGGGACTCAGGGCGACGCACCGGCGGGAAACCATGGTTTTGCCGGTGTACCTCATGCCCTTGTTGGGAATGCTGTCAATCAACGCGGTGAACAGGTTTCAAGGTGGTGCGGTGCTTTGGGGTGTGTTTGCTGTGGCCTATCTGTCGGGAATTGGCATTGGTTTGTGGTTTCAGCGCAGGGTGGTGTTGGGGAAATCCGGTACCCGCGTTACGCTGCGCGGAGAGTGGTTGACTTTTGGCCTTATGATGACAGTATTCTGGATGAATTTTGCCGGTGGCGTAATGCGGGCCGTAGCACCGGCAATTTATGGCGGTTTGGGGTTTCAGACCGGATTTACAATCATAGCAGGGGTTGCCGCCGGAATATTTCTGGGCCGTGCCGTGCGTGTCTTTCGGGCTTGATACGCATGCTTTAGCGCTTGCAATTCCCCCGACTCCCCCCTAAAAGCCAATTTCCACCGCGCGTCCGGCCGAAGGGCTGCCGAGTCGCGTTTGTTTGACCTCTGGTAGATGGAGATTGAAATGCCCAAGATGAAGACCAAATCAAGCGCGAAAAAGCGCTTCAAAGTGACGGCAACCGGCCGCGTTATGGCGGCTCAGGCTGGTAAACGCCACGGTATGATCAAGCGCAGCAACAAATTCCTGCGCAATGCTCGCGGCACCACAACCTTGTGTGCAGCCGACGAGAAGATCGTTAAATCATACATGCCCTACGCGCGTTAAGGAGATCGTCACATGTCACGTGTAAAAGGCGGCCCAGCGTCGCACGCCCGTCATCGTAAAGTCGTTAAAGCTGCCAAAGGTTACTATGGCGCACGGTCTCGGAATTTCCGCACCGCTACGCAGGCCGTAGACAAGGCAAACCAATATGCAACCCGCGACCGCAAGACCCGCAAGCGCACATTCCGCGCGCTGTGGATCCAGCGGATCAACGCCGGTGTTCGCGCAATTGATGCGTCTTTCACCTACAGCAAATTCATCAACGGCCTGACACTGGCCGGCATCGAAGTAGACCGCAAGGTTCTGGCCGATCTGGCCGTGCATGAACCTGCTGCTTTTGAAGCCATCGTTGCGCAAGCCAAAAGCGCGCTGGCTTAATTTAAGCCGGACTGAATTTTGAAGCCCCGCGTCTGACGCGGGGCTTTTTTGTTTGTCGGGGTGGCGGGGGCTTTGCCATTCGCCGGTTGCAAATTACCGGCGGTGTGATAATCCAATTCCGCTGGAATAAAGGATGAGAGCCATGGATGATCTGGACGCGATAAAGGCGAAATATCTGGGCGGGATTGCCCAAGCGGGCGACGAAGCCACGCTGGAAGATCTGCGCCTTGCTGCCGTGGGCAAAAAAGGCGAGGTCGCCTTGATGATGCGCGGGCTTGGCAAGATGACACCGGAAGAACGGCAAGTGGCCGGTCCGGCGTTTAACGCCCTGAAAAACGAGATCAACTCCGCCCTTGCTGCCAAGAAAACCGCCCTTGCCGATGCGGCGCTGAATGAACGTCTGCAATCGGAATGGATTGATGTGTCACTGGCGGGGCGTCCGCGTCGCGAAGGCAGCATTCACCCGGTATCGCAAGTCACCGAAGAGGTAATCGCCATTTTCGCCGATCTGGGCTTTGCCGTGGCCGAAGGGCCGCAGATCGAAAGCGATTATTACAATTTCGACGCTCTGAACATCGCGCCGGAACATCCGGCACGTCAGGAACACGACACGTTTTATATGCACCGTGATGAAGGCGACAACCGCCCGCCGCATGTGCTGCGCACCCATACCAGCCCGGTGCAGATCCGCTATATGGAAAAACACGGCGTGCCCTGCCGGATCATCTGTCCGGGCCGCGTGTACCGCGCCGATTACGACCAGACCCACACACCGATGTTCCACCAGTACGAAGGCCTGTGCATCGACAAGGACGTGTCCATGGCCAATCTGAAATGGGTGCTGGAAGAATTCTGCCGCGCGTTTTTCGGTATCGACGATATCGAACTACGCTTTCGCGCCTCGCATTTCCCGTTCACCGAACCCTCGGCCGAGGTCGATATCCGTTGTTAATGGGATAACGGCCAGCTG
>JALWOO010000194.1 GCA_027083485.1 Amylibacter sp.
GCGGATGACTTTGGGGCGCATGTTTTTTTGGGGCATCGGGCCTGCCTAGCTGGCGTCAGGGCGGCAAACCCGCATGCGTTTAATCCGGCGCGGATCGGCATCGACGATTTCAAATTCATACCCTGATGGATGCGGAATGATTTCGCCCTTGGCCGGAACACGCCCGAGCAGCATGAAAACCAGCCCGCCAAGGGTGTCGATTTCCTCTTCCTCGGGGTCGTTCAGCAGGGTTGTACCCAGAAAACGTTCAAATTCCGTTAGCGGCGTGCGGGCCTGCACCAAATAGACACCGGGGCGTTCTTCGTGCCAATGGGCGTCATCGGCTTTGTCGTGTTCGTCGCTGATCTCGCCAAGCACCTGTTCCACGAGGTCCTCGATCGTGACCAACCCGTCAACACCGCCATATTCGTCAATTACCAGCGCCATATGGATATGGTCCGCCTGCATTTTCTGCAACAAAACCCCGATTTTCATCGAAGGCGGTGCAAACAGGATCGGGCGCAGCATGTGTTCCATGTCGAAATTGGTTGTACCACCATTGAACCCGTGTTTCAGGGCCACGTCCTTTAGGTGAACAAAGCCCTTGGGCTGATCCAGGGTTTCCACGTAAACCGGCAGGCGCGTATTGCCGGTTTCGCGAAAGACCGAGATCAAATCCGGCAAGGAAATGTCAATCGGCACCGCATTGATATCGGCGCGCGGTACGGCCACGTCCTCTACCCGCATGGTATAGAGGTTGCGCAAATCTCCCGTCGGCAGGTTTGCCGTTTCCATTTGGTCTGTCAATGGAGGGGAAGTGTCGGACTTGCTGCCGCCAAATAAACGGGAGAAAAAGCCCTTGTCGTCGTCATCGCTGTGCGCGCTATGCGCTGCGATAGAAGATCCTTCGATTATGTCGCCCATTGGCTCCTGTCCAAAAAACGATGCGTAATTGCATCAGGGGTTAATATGGGTCAGGCATTCCCATGCTGACAAGTAACAAAGTCTCGATTCCCTGCATCCGTGCCGCATCTGCATCGGTTTCATGGTCATATCCCAGCAAATGTAGGCAGGAATGGGTTAATAGATGGCAAAGATGTTGTTCAAAAGGGATATTTCCGTCGGCGGCTTCCTGCGCACAGGTGTCAAAAGACAGGGCAATATCCCCGAGTTCCGCATCAAACCCCGCCGCAGGCAGCGGTTTTGGCGCGCCGCCATCCTTTTCAGGTGCCAGATCAAAAGCAGGCCAGGACAGCACATTTGTCGGCGTGGGTTTGTCGCGGAAATCCCCGTTCAGGGCGGCGATCCGTTTATCGTCACAGGCCAGAATGCTGATGCCGAAACACGCATCCACGCCCTGATTTTCATAAACCGCCGCAATACAGCGCGCCGCCAGCCCTTGCAGATCAACCGCCTGCCAGCGGGGGTCTTCGATCATGATGTCGATATCAGGCATTGTGTTTGTCATAGGCGCGGATGATCCGGGCCACCAACGGGTGGCGCACCACGTCTTCGGCCTTGAAGCGGGTAAACCCGATGCCCTTGACCCCGTCCAGAACCTTCGCCGCCTCGACCAGACCAGAGGGCACACCGCGGGGCAAATCAATCTGGCTGGGATCGCCGGTAATCGCCATTTGCGAGCCTTCCCCCATGCGGGTCAGGAACATTTTCATCTGCATGGTGGTGGCGTTTTGCGCTTCGTCCAGCAACACAAAGGCATTGGACAGGGTGCGCCCGCGCATGAAGGCCAAGGGCGCGATTTCGATGCGTTTTTC
>JALWOO010000195.1 GCA_027083485.1 Amylibacter sp.
AAGCAACTCCGGTTCGCGCGGGAATTTGGGCGCATCGCCAAAGCCGCCGTTGAATTCATCCAGCCCGTTGATCAATTGGCGGGCAGTTTGCAGGAAGTCCTGCTCTGAAATTTCGCCCAGAACCGCGGTTTGATCGAGGTATTCGCGCATTTGGTTGGCCAATCCAAAGGCCTCTGCGGTTACGGCAGGGCGGTCTTCGGCCCAGACCTGAACAATTGTATTCAAAACCTTGGTAAAATCCGCAGGAGGAAAATAGGTGCCGGCATAGAAGGGATCACCTTCGGGCGTCAGAAACACCGAATTGGGCCAGCCGGAACTGCCTGTCAGAAGGGTTGTCACCAGCGAAAACTGTTCATCCAGATCCGGCCGGCGTTCGCGATCAATCTTTATACTGATATAATTCTTGTTAAGAATGTCGGCTATTGCTTTGTTCTCAAAGCTTTCTTCCTCCATCACATGGCACCAGTGGCAGGCCGCATAGCCGACAGAAACGAAAATCAGCTTGTCTTCTTCCTTGGCCTTTTTCAGGGCTTCCGGTCCCCATGGATACCAATCCACCGGATTGTTTGCGTGTTGTTGCAGGTATAGGGAGGCTTCACCCGCCAAACGGTTTTGCGCAGCCAACGGGGTGGCAAGCAGCAGAAAAAAGAGAAAAAGGCGCATTTTTATTATCCTTTTTCACACATTGTTAAACAATTACCGCTCACCTGTCAGGTGACAATCCGGTGGTCCCCGCCTTTGGTAATGGGTGCTTGCCATGGGGGGGGAACACCGTTATATGCGCGATTACTAAATCCACAGGCGGGGTTGTGTGTCTTGGGGGAGAAATCCTTGAGGCTCCACCGGTTGGGCATTTGCCCTTCTCCCGCTGAGGCAAAACCGGAAAAGGAAATTCCAATGGCTCTACCAGAGTTTACATTGCGCCAACTGCTTGAAGCAGGCGTACACTTCGGCCACCAGACTCATCGCTGGAATCCGCGTATGGACCAGTATATTTATGGTTCCCGCAATGGCATCCACATTCTCGACCTGACACAAACCGTTCCTTTGCTGGATCAGGCGCTGCAGGTTGCCCGTGAAACCGTTGCCAAAGGCGGCCGTATTCTGTTCGTCGGCACCAAGCGTCAGGCTTCCAAGGCTGTTGCCGAAGCTGCCGAGCGTTCCGCGCAATACTACATGAACCACCGTTGGCTTGGCGGCACGCTGACCAACTGGCAGACTGTTTCCAAATCCATCACCCGTCTGAAGCAGTTCGACGAACAGCTGGAAGCCGGCGCTGAAGGCATGACCAAGAAAGAGCGTCTTGGCATGGAGCGCCAGCAGGCCAAATTGCAGGCTTCTTTGGGCGGTATCCGCGATATGGGCGGCGTTCCCGATCTGTTGGTTGTGATTGACACCAACAAAGAAGCTCTGGCTGTGGCCGAGGCCAACAAGCTGGGCATTCCGGTGATTGCGGTTCTGGATTCCAACTCCAACCCTGAAGGCATCGATTACCCGATTCCGGGCAACGACGATGCGGCACGCGCCATTAATCTGTATTGCGATCTGATCGCCCGTGCAGCGCTTGACGGTATGGCTGCTGCCATGGGGTCCGCCGGTATCGACATCGGTGCCATGGAAGAAGCCCCTGTAGAAGAAGCCCTCGAGGCACCTGCCGAGGGTTAGAGCGTTTCGACTTTTGTTTGGATCAATAGACAACGCAATTCCCATTTGAGCGTTAGCGAAAGACCGGGAATTGCGTTTCAACATAAAGT
>JALWOO010000196.1 GCA_027083485.1 Amylibacter sp.
CGGGCGTGTTCCGGCCAAGGGCGAAATCATTCCGCATCCTTCAGGGTATGAATTTGAAATCGTCGATGCCGATCCGCGCCGGATTAAACGCATGCGGGTTTGCCGCCCTGACGCCAGCTAGGCAGGCCCGATGCCCCAAAAAAACATGCGCCCCAAAGTCATCCGCTATCTGACCACAAGCTGGCGATTGGCGGCTCTTGCCGGTATTTGCGGGGCGATTATGGCGCTTGGGCAGGCCCCGATATCCTTGCCCTATGGCCTGTTGATCGCCTTGCCGGCGCTGGGGTGGCTGTTTTTGAACAATCAGGGCCGCAAACAGGCCTTTTTGACAGGCTGGTACGCCGGTAGCGCCTATTTCATGGCCTCCATTTTCTGGATCATGGAACCTTTTTACATAGAAGCAGACGTCTTTGGCTGGATGGCCCCGTTTGCGCTGTTGTTCATGTCTATCGGGTTGGCCCTGTTCTGGGGGGGCGGTTTCTTGCTGGCCTCCTTTGCCTGCGGCAAACCCCTGTTGCGTCTGGCGGCACTGGCCGCTGCCTGGACATTTGCAGAGTTTTTGCGCGCGCATATCCTGACGGGCTTTCCTTGGGGATTGCTGGCCTATGTCTGGTCGGAAACACCGCTGTTTCAGATCCTTGCCTATCTGGGGCCGCATGGCCTGGGAATGCTGACGCTTGTCATCGGATTTATCCCCTTGGTGGTGTCCCGCAACATCTGGTTTGGTGGCAGCTATGCCGTGCTGCTCGTGGCGCTGTTGTGGGGGGGCGGACAATGGCGTCTGTCGGATCCGCAGCCGCTCACCGAAACACGGGTGCGCCTTGTGCAGCCCAACGCCCCGCAACGCCTGAAATGGCGCAGCGATATGGTGCCGGTGTTTTACAATCGCGCCCTGAAACTGACCCGCGCCATTGCAAAGGAGCGCCGCCCCGATGTGGTGATCTGGCCAGAAACCGCGATCCCCTTTACCCTTGGCAGCGACACCATGGCGTTGCAGGCGCTGGTACGTGCCGCCGGTCCCGGCACGCAAATACTGGCCGGTATTCGGCGGTATCAGGATAACCGCCTGTATAATTCCATGCTCTATCTGGACGGTTCCGGCGGCATTCTGGCGGTTTATGACAAGCACCATCTAGTGCCTTTTGGCGAATATATGCCTTTGGGCAACCTGTTATCACGTTTTGGCATTCGCGGCATGGCCGACACGGACGGCGGCGGATTTAGTGCCGGCACAGGCACCCGTATTTTGCGCGGGGCCGGTCTGCCCGATTTCCTACCACTAATTTGCTATGAGGCCATCTTCCCCGGTCTTTCCCAACTTGGCAATGAGCGGCCCAAGTGGCTGTTACACATCACTAATGACGCGTGGTTCGGCAATTTTGCCGGTCCCCAGCAACATCTGGCACAGGCCCGCGCCCGCGCCATAGAACAAGGTCTGCCTTTGGCGCGTGCCGCCAATACCGGCGTTAGCGCCATGATCGACCCGTTTGGCCGCATTCTGGACAGTATTCCGCTAAATCAGGCCGGATTTCTGGATGCCAAGCTGCCCGCCCCGCTGGGCAGAACAGCGTATTCATATCTGGGGGAATGGCCCTGGCTGCTGATTGCCCTGCTCATCGGCATTATAGTGAGTCTGAAATGTCGCAAAGGCAAAGGAAACGGGCTGGCCATGATTTAGCCGTTGACCCTGTGTATCAAGGCTCTTACTGAACCCTATCAATACGCCACAACGGCTTCCTGACGTGGCGGAGT
>JALWOO010000197.1 GCA_027083485.1 Amylibacter sp.
GGCTGGTCGCCGGGGTGATGCAGGGCATCGCCACGCCCACCGCCCTGATGCAAGCCAACGCCGAGCCGCACAGCTTTTCGCTACGCCCCTCGCAAATTTCAGCCCTGCGCGAGGCGGATATCGTGTTTGCGGTTGGGCTGGGGTTGGAGCCTTGGCTGGCGCGCGTTGAGGGAAATTTTACCAAGATAGATCTTGCCGAAGCCACCTCCGAGTCCCTGCCCGCCCGCAATTTTGACCTTTCCCCGCGCCCCGAACCGGACCCCCATCTCTGGCTCGACCCTGGAGAAATGATCGCATGGGAGCTCGAAATCACCCAAACCCTGATCCGGCATGACCGCGCCAACATGGCCGCCTACCGCGCCAACGAATTCGCCCTGCTCAAAACACTTGTCGCCGCCAAAGAGCGGCTGGCCGAACTCGGCGCACGGATGAACACTGCAGATATCCGGCTTGTGGCCTCACATGATGCGTTTCAATATTTGGAAAAGCGACTTGGGGTGCCACTGGCGGGCATGTTGTTGGACTACACCGAAGCACGCGCGGGGGCGCGCACGCTGTCAGAAATTACCCGACTTTCCCGACCGGTTTGCGTGATCGAAACCGCAGAATTTGGCGCTCCAGCTGATCTGCTACCAGACGCGCCAAGAGTGGTGATTGATCCGATGGGGGCAGCGTATGCAGGCATGCCCTATTTTCCGGCACGCTATTATCAGGGTATTGCCGATGCGCTGGAAGGGTGCTTCGCCGCACCGTAAACAGTGGCAAGTCACGCTTAGGCTGATCCGCCCTAGAAGGGGTGATGTTCACATGTAGAATTTTCCTGGCTTATTAAATTGAGGCGATTTTGGATGTAAAAAGCTCAATATATAGCAGCGCACAGGTAATCCCTCCGAAAATTAGTGGTGTTCACGGGTAGAATTTTCTTGGCATACTGACTGAGGAGATTTTGGATGAATAAGAAGAAATACAGCGACGCGCCGATTATGCGCTGTCCGGCAGGCGATTGGAACAATCGACAAGAGGGGGGATATTGAAACAGGCCGAAAGTGGTGTGCCGGTTTCCGAGCTTTGCCGAGAGCATGGACGACTTCAACCGAGAGGGATTGAGCATTGAAGTGGACTTCTCGTTGCCTGCTGAAAGGGTCGTGCACAGCCTGAACCGGATCATCGAATGGCGTGGAAAACCGCAGACTATTCGGGTTGATAACGGGCCAGAATACGTCAGTGGTAAGCTTATGGCATGGGCTGAGAAAACTGGCATCAACATCCAGTATATTCAACCGGGAAAGCCCCAACAAAACGCCTATATCGAGCGATACAATCGCACGGTTCGCCACGAATGGCTGGACCAGAACATCTTTGAAACCATTGAGGAGGCACCGGAACAGGCCACAAATTGGCTCTGGACATACAACAACGACCGCCCCAACATGGGCATCGGTGGGGTCACTCCCGCTATGAAACTGAAACAAGCCGCGTAATTCTACAGGCGGTCCCCATTGAAAATGGGGGGATTACCATGGCGTTTACAATGCCGTCGCGGTCATTGATCTGGCCCGTAACAATAGCGCTTTCCAGATAGGCGGTGATGGCCTCGCGGGCGTCGCCACGCTCGGCGCGTTCAGACGTCCACTGGAGCGTTCTGGAGCGCGCGGGGTCATCTGGCCGCGCCCAGCCATATTCATAATTGTAGGCGTCTCTCAGCGGGGCATAGGAGCGCTCCCATCCTGGGGGCGCGATGTTGAAGG
>JALWOO010000198.1 GCA_027083485.1 Amylibacter sp.
ACATGTGACCTGCCCCTGAAGCGTTATCCCTGCAGGGTATCTTTGAATATTGCGCTATTCAAGCGCCGGATTTACGGGGCTGGATTTTGGCCAAACCGGATTGGTTGCGGCGAAAAATATAGATGGCTATCAACAGGCAGGCCAAAATCAACAGCCCCGTAAATCCGGCGGTTTCAAAGCCTGTGAAGAAAACCCTGTTCAAAATCCGCCCGGGCATAAAGGTAAACAGCCCTGCAACCCCAAGCGACAAGAAATACAAGGATTGCATGGTTTTCCGGTGGGCTGAAATTCGTCCACGAATGGCAAAGCCGACCCCCGCAATCAGGGAGCCGATGGTCAGCAGGGACAAAAGGTGAATGGGGCTGAACAGGCCAAACATCCGTAATTCGAAAATGAACAGGGAACTGAGCGCCGTTATCGCCATGGCGCTGACCCAGACATAGCCAACTCCCTTGTGAATGCGGTCACGGCGTTTGCGAAACAACACAAACGGGCCAAGGAAAAGGGAGACTGCCGCCGCCCCCGCATGTATCTGAATTTGCAAAGAGGCGTTTAACAGGGGTTCAAACATTTTTCAGGCTCCGCTAGGCTAAGGTATGGATTGCATGTGCAAAACCGCTTTCGGGCAAACAAGCCGGCATACGTTGGAAAAGGGCAGAATTCGTGAATACCACCGCTGTGCAACTCGCGCTTCGTGAATTACGGGGGCTTTTGACCTCTACCAAAGCCCAGGGCGTGCTGGCCGCCGTTATTGCCCTGCTGGCCTTTTCCGGTCCGTTTGGTACGATTTACCTGCTGCCCTTTGCGCCGCGCCTGATTTATTGGGCTGTGATTGTTTTGCTGACCTTTAGTTCGGGCATGCTGGTATATTTCCTGAACAACAAGCGGGATCCCTGGTGGCGCTCGGTGTTGATAAACGGGATGATAAACGGGGTGATTGTTTCGCTGATCCTGTTGACCGTCAATGCGGTGGCCATGGGGGATGTGGATTTCGAACCGGCCTATGTGCTGAAAATGCTGTCGTATTCTTTTGGTGTGTCGATCATCGTTTTTGCTGTGTTGGGACTATTGCATTATCCCGTTTCAACGGAGCAAGAACCGGAACAGCCGGTTATTATGAAACGGCTAGAGCTAAACAAACGCGGGGCGCTGGTGTCCATGACAGTGCAGGACCACTATGTCGAGCTTACCACAACCAAAGGCGCAAGCCTGCTACTGATGCGCCTGAGCGATGCCATAGCAGAGACAGCCCCGACCAAAGGCTTGCAAATCCATCGCTCGCACTGGGTGGCGTTGAACCAGATCGAAAACGTGCGCCGTCAGGGAGATCGGGCGATTGTGAGTTTGAAAAACGGAGCGGAGCTGCCAGCTAGTCGCAGCAATCTGAAACAGTTGAAAGACGCAGGATTGCTTCCTTAGCGGATTTGAAAGGTCTTCATGCGGTCTTTGGTTCCGCGCACCAGCTCTATGTCGGATTTCGCAACCCCGATCGCCTTTGCCAGCAGTTTGATTACCGCCGCCGTTGCCTTGCCGTTTTCCGGTACGGTGGTCACATAAACGCGGATCAGGTCGTCTTCGATCTTGATCTGGTTGCGTGATGCTTTGGGGGTCACCCGCACAGAAAACCGGCTGCCGGATTTTGCCAGTTCTGTCAAATCGGTTATTGCCAAATCATCCCCTCCGCGACAAGCTGCTGACGCAACAATAGACGGGATACCCTGCAAATGAAAACCGCGTTTTTTCGGGA
>JALWOO010000199.1 GCA_027083485.1 Amylibacter sp.
ATTCGGTGTAGCGCGCTGTGAGCGTTGCCGCTACCGGATTGAGCAGCATAATCGCAACCGCCCCGAGCATAAATGCGTAAATGGCCGGTATGGCCATGGCCCGCAAGGCCGACATCCCGACCGCACGGGCCACCACAAATTCGTTGGAACGCGCCAACCCGACACAAAAAGTCAGCGCGGCCAGCATCACCACCACCGGCAGGGTTTGCAATATAAATGTGGGCGTGTTGGTTGCGGCAAGGATCAGAGCCTGACTGAAGGTGACGCCGAAACTGGATAAACCACGTACGCTTTCCAGAGTTTCGATGACAAAAATAAGCAGTGTCACAACAGCCATAACACGCAAAAATGCCTGCAAAAACCGACGGCCAAAATAGAGGGATAACGTCATTTGCCCCCCCATGGAAGCAGCAAGGAAAATCTGCGCGGCGGGTGCCAATTGGCCATGCCCATACGCACCAGAACCACGCCGACAATCAGGCTGATCAGTACCGGCACATACAATAGGGGCCAGAGTGTTATGTCATGGTTAACCCAGCTTTGCGCCAACCCGCGCACCGAATTGATCCCGACCATGAAAAACACCCCCAGAACAATGCGGGTCAGAAAGCCGGACCGGCTATAGCCGCTTGAAATCAGCAAAATAGCCCCGATCATCGGAACAAACGCCGCCAGAAGCGATTTGATCAGACGCCCGTGAAATTCGATAATACGGGAGATTTCGGGCAATTCCGCCGCCTTTGAACCTGCTTTGGGCGCGTAAAGATCAACCGAGGGCAGTTCCTCGACCAACAGACGCCGGTCGGCGATTTTATGGGCGAATTGGGATAGATCATAGGACAGGCTGTCAAATTGTACCGTGCCAAGGGTGCGCGTATCCGTGTGGTATTGTTGAATCGTGCCATTGAATAAAACGATTTTGGGGATTTCCCCGCTGGCGACCAACTGCCCGGAGGTGGCCGTATGTGTGATGATGGTTTGCGGATTGCGCCGGTCGTTGATCAATACATCCTTCAAGCGGCCATCCGGGCTGGTTTGACCGAAAAATATGGTGACACCGCTGGTTACGGTTGAAAACTCCCCTTCGACCACAAACTGGCTCAGGTATTCTTTGCTCAGGTCGTGTTGCCGGTCCTGAAAGGCCGTCAGGCTGGCGGGGGTGATGAACTGCGTGAGCAAAAACGTCAGCGCCATACAAATGCCGCCAAAATACAAAAACGGGGTCAGGGATTGCGCCGGAGAGCGGCCAACCCCCATCATCACCACCAATTCCGATTCCGCATACAAACGGTTGGTCAGATAAACCGAGGCGGCAAATGCCGCAATCGGCACCACGGTCTGGGATACTTTGGGCAGCAGATACAGGCTCAACTCGGCAAAAACCATGCCGGACTGGCCGCTTTTGACCACAATATCAACAATGCGCAGCGCCTGATTGAGCCAGATAATCCCTGCGAAAATCACAAAGAAAAACACAAACGGGCCGATCACTTGCCGCAAGACATATCTGTCAATTTGTTTCACGAATGGCAGCCCCGAATTTCCCTGCCAACGGATTAAACCATTTTTAAGGCGGACAACAGATGTGGATGGTCAAATAAGCTGAAAACCGCTATTCCTGACGCAGATTTTTCCAAAAACAAGGCTGAACCGATGACAACGCCCCTGCAACCGCAATTTGTTGAAACCGATCTGGACCAGATCAACAGCTTTGAAGGCGATATCGTGGTCCTTATTAC
>JALWOO010000200.1 GCA_027083485.1 Amylibacter sp.
TAATCAGGTTCTGACGGCGGCCTTGATCAGCATCGCACAGCAGTTCGATATGTTTACCGTCGCGGAGAGTGTCGAGAAAAAGGAAGAACTCGCCTTTCTACAGGAAGCCGGCGTTGATTGCGTGCAGGGATATCTGACGGGACGGCCCGAAACGGTCCCCGTTTGGAAAGAGGAAGAAACCTCTCTGGAGGGGTATCTGTAAATTATTTATACCTGTTTGCAAAAAAGGCGTTCCATCCGGAGCGCCTTTTTTCTGTGTAATGTTCCAAAAATTTGGAAACCGGTAAAAATCGCTTGCGCAATAAATATTCATATGTATACCGAAAATTGTAATTTTATTACGCCGTCGATTGTGGTGGAGCTTCGCTTTCCAGTACGTATTGTAGGGGTAGATAAAATCCAAATGCGAAGGAATTCGGGATGACAAATGTTGTAATTGCATCAGCAGCGCGCACTGCGGTCGGCTCTTTTTTGGGCAGTTTTGCCAATACGCCGGCCCATGATCTGGGCGCAGCAGTGATTAAGGCCGTTTTGGAACGCGCGGGCGTTGACGCGGCGGATGTATCCGAAACGATTCTGGGACAGGTTTTGACCGCCGGTCAGGGCCAGAACCCTGCCCGTCAGGCCCATATTAACGCAGGCCTGCCGATCGAATCGTCAGCCTGGGGGATCAATCAGGTTTGTGGGTCCGGCCTGCGTGCGGTTGCGCTGGGCGCACAGCATGTTCAGCTCGGCGATGCGGGTATCGTGATTGCCGGCGGTCAGGAAAGCATGAGCCTGTCACCGCATGTGGCGAACCTGCGCCAAGGCCAGAAAATGGGCGATATGAAATTCATCGACTCGATGATTCGCGATGGCCTGTGGGACGCTTTCAACGGTTATCACATGGGAATTACTGCTGAAAACGTAGCAAAGCAGTGGGAGATCAGCCGCGATCAACAGGATGAATTTGCCGTTGCCTCCCAGAATAAGGCCGAGGCCGCGCAAAAGGCGGGTAAATTTGTCGACGAGATCACCCCGTTCACCGTGAAAACCCGCAAAGGCGAAACCGTCGTGGATTCGGATGAATACATCCGCCATGGTGCCAATATGGCGGGCATGCAAAAACTGCGTCCGGCCTTTGATCGCGAAGGTACGGTTACGGCGGCAAATGCATCCGGCCTGAATGACGGGGCTGCGGCCACGTTGTTGATGTCCGTGGACGAAGCCGCTAAACGCGGCATTACCCCGATGGCGCGGATTGCGTCCTATGCAACTGTGGGGCTGGACCCGTCGATCATGGGTGTCGGCCCGATCGGTGCCAGCCGCAAAGCGCTGGAAAAAGCGGGCTGGAAAGCTGCCGATCTGGATCTGGTCGAAGCAAACGAAGCATTCGCCGCGCAGGCCTGTGCCGTGAACAAGGACATGGGCTGGGATCCGGCTGTTGTGAATGTGAACGGCGGCGCGATTGCCATTGGCCATCCGATCGGGGCCTCTGGTGCCCGAATTCTGAACACCCTGCTGTTTGAAATGCAGCGTCGCGATGCCAAAAAAGGCCTTGCAACCCTGTGTATCGGCGGCGGCATGGGCGTTGCCATGTGTGTCGAGCGCGCCTAGATTTTCCACCCTGTCCCGTTTGGGGGCAGGGTTCCACCCCCTCTACAGGAGAACCCATATGTCAAGAGTAGCATTGGTCACCGGCGGAACCCGCGGCATTGGCGCAGCGATTGCCAAGCGGCTGAAATCAGAAGGCTATACC
>JALWOO010000201.1 GCA_027083485.1 Amylibacter sp.
CGTCGGCATCCGCTCGGTGATCAACGGCCCGATCCCCTATTCCGCCGATGGCGATTTCGTCATGGGGCCGGTGCCGGATTTCAAGAACCTGATGCTGGCGACAGGCTTTCTCTATGGCATCGCCGCCGGGGGCGGGGCTGGCGAAATGATCGCCGAATGGCTGCTTGAGGGCCGTCCGGGCCTTGATCTCTGGCCGCTGGACAACCGGCGTTTTGGCGAACACCACGGCACCCGCGCATTCATGTATCCGCGCGCGGTGGAGCATTATGCCCACCACTATAAAATGCGCTATCCGGGAGCCGAAAGCGACGTGGCCCGCCAATTGCGCCTGTCGCCGCTGTATGAGCGCCTGAAACAGAATGGCGCGGTTTACGGGTCCAAAAACGGCTGGGAAAGGCCGCTCTGGTTCGCGCCAAAAGGTATCGAGCCGGTGGACCAGCTTGATTTCCTGCACCCCGGCTGGAAAAAATACGCCGCAGAGGAACACCACGCCCTGCGCAACGGCGTGACCCTGACAGACCAGTCCAGCTTTGCCAAATTCGAACTGCTCGGCAGTGGCGCACTGGCCGCGCTGCAGAATATGGCGGTTTCCAACATGGACAAGCCGATCGGCAGCGTGATTTACACCCAGCTTTGCAACGCACGCGGCGGAATCGAATGCGACCTGACCATCACCCGTTTGGCAGAAAATCATTTCTATATCGTTACCGGTGCCGGTTTTGGCGTACATGACAGCGACTGGATCCGGCAAAACCTGCCCGACAACGCGCATCTGGTCGAGGTCACCTCCGCCCGTGCGGTGATCAACATCGCCGGTCCCAAGGCGCGCGATGTGTTGCAGGCTGCCAGCGAAAGCGATGTGTCCAACGACAGTTTTCCCTTTGCAACCATGCGCAACATCATCATCGGTGCCGCCCCCGTGCGCGCCATCCGCATCGGCTATGTGGGGGAGCTGGGCTGGGAATTGCATGTGCCCACCGAATTTGCCCTGCATGTCTATGACACCCTGCGCGACCACGGTGCCGCCCATGACATCCGCGACATCGGTTATCGGGCCATCGACAGCCTGCGGCTGGAAAAAGGCTACCTTTATTGGTCCGCCGACATCACACCGGATTACACCCCGATAGAGGCGGGCCTCGGCTTTCGCGTGCATTTGAAATCCAAGGGTGATTTCATCGGGCGCAACGTGCTGGAGCCACAGAAAACCAACGGGCCGGATCAACGCCTGTGCTGTTTCACAAGCGACGCGGCGCTGCCGGTATTCGGCGGCGAAACCATCCTGCACGCGGGGCAAGTGGTGTCACTGGCCAGCAGCGCCGGATACGGGCATACCGTGGGCAAAACCATCGTCTTCGGCTATCTGCCCACAGCCCTGACTGCGCGCGATTTCGAACTGGAATGCTTTGGCGAGTGCCACCCGCTGACCCGCGTCGACGGCCCGCTGTATGATCCGCAAAACACACGCCTGAAATCCTGAGGGGGAGCCATGCCAGACACCAAAAAAGCCATTCACCAGGCCTTGCAGAACCTGCCCCAGTTTGCGGGGGCTTCGCCGGACAGCTACACCGCCACCCGTCTGGGCGGGCTGACCAACCTTGTTTATCGCATAGAAACGGCGGATAAAAAGCTGATCGTGCGTATCCCCGGCGAAGGCACCAATGCCTATATTGATCGCAAGGTGGAACTGCACAACGCCCGTGTGGCGGCAAGTGCCGGAATTTCCGCGCCGATCCTC
>JALWOO010000202.1 GCA_027083485.1 Amylibacter sp.
TCGCTGAACAGATCCGCCGCCTGAAGGCAGATAACATCCCCTATGAAATCATCCCCGGCGTGCCGGCCTATGCGGCCATGGCGGCGGCGATCGGGCAGGAATTGACCATTCCGGAAATCGCCCAATCAATCGTTTTGACCCGTATGTCCATGCAATCCACCGGCATGCCGGATGGCGAAACGCTGGAAAACTTTGGCCGCACCGGTGCGACGCTGGCGATCCATCTGGCAGTGCGCAACATGCGCGAGATCGAGCGCCAGTTGATCCCGCATTACGGGGAGGATTGCCCTGTTGTCGTCGGTTATCGGGTCAGCTGGCCGGACGAGATCATTCTTCGCGGCACCCTGTCCGACATTCGCAAAAAGGTGCGCAAGGAAAAAATCACCCGCACGGCGCTGATCCTTGTCGGGCCTGCCTTGGCGGCCAGCCAGGAATTTGTGGATTCAGCGCTCTATGACGCGAGCAAGCCGCATGTTTTGCGAACGGTTAAGGGTGTTGATCTGGTGGAGGATCACAATACCTGAAAACACCCTGCCATAGGGTGCTGTTTTCACACCTAGATAATCGGGCGCGGTGCCTTGTTGCTGCCTTTGTGTAATCTGGCTTTGTTTTTCAAAGACAGGTAATGCGGCTGGCGCTGCGCCTTTTCTTCGAGAAGCTGTTTCATGGTTTTCTTGGGCGATGCTTTATCGTCTTTTTTATCGGGCATTTTGGGTTATCCTGAAGTTTGCTGGAATATTTGCTCCCTAAGTGTCAACATTTACCCAAGAAGGCCACCCTTAACTGGATGCCCACAAATTGTAGGGCGCAAAGTTAAGGCTGATTGCATTCAAAAGAGGCGCCATTCTGAATTTGTTCTTTCTTTTAGAAGAGCCGGTTTACAATCAGTTACCATCTTTCATGATTTTGAGTGGCAGTACTTTGTTTTCGTCCGTACGTAGTGAATCAAGTTCGTAAATACTTTGTAAAAATGCGAAGAAATTATCGGGTGGATCTATCCCGAATCAAAAAAACGCCCGATTGTCATCATAGTTTAACCAAATCCTCTTATGAACTTGGGAACCGTAGCAAGTAGGAGGATTCGGTTTTGGACAATCATATTGACCCTCAAGTATTGGCTCACATGCGCCAACAAGGGGCACGGTTTTCATCGAAGCCGGGGCAGGTTTCATGTATGGGACGGCTTGACGAGTCTGATGCCTTGATTCCCGAATATGACGGAGATAACCGAACTATTTTTTCAATAGTCCGAATATTATTCGACAAACTACGAATAACACGCCAAAAAATCCTGATATTTGACCGATAGGTCAGCATTTTTTCCAAATCCTTCGATTGAAAGCCTTCTAAACAGGATCGAACCTATTATTCGGAAGGCTATGCCATGATCCAGACACCCTATTTGCTTTTCTTGGGCGATGCGCCTGACGCCCTCACTGCGAAAGTTGCCCAAGGCATCAAAGACTGGCGTCCGGAGGCCTCTGTTGGTCAGTTCCGTATGGAAGGCTGCAATGCCGACATGGGTTTGAAAGACATGACCTTGGCCGAAGCAAAAGAGGCCGGTGCAAAAACGTTGGTGATCGGGGTGGCCAATCGGGGCGGCATTATTTCCGAAGCGTGGAAATCCGTTCTGGTGGAAGCCTTGGAAATGGGGTTTGATATCGCATCGGGCCTGCACAATCTGCTGAACGACGAACCGGAGCTGGTGGCGGCGGCCCAGACCCACGGGTGCTGGTT
>JALWOO010000203.1 GCA_027083485.1 Amylibacter sp.
GAATAACACGGTTTCATTCGCTATGATTGTGGCAAATGTCACAGCCACTTCCCTTAATGCGTTATAGTCTGTTGACCAAATCAGAGCGTTTCGCGTTAAATCCGCCTAACGCAGTCATGCGGCAGTTCCGTCTATAAAGGGTCACCATCATGTATTTGGAAGTCTTCGGATCCGACACTAATGTAATTGACAAGTATCTTTTCGACAGTTCGTTGAAATTGATTTCCCTGACACACCTCAATCCGGCGACCTCTCTGGAACAATACTATGGCTACCAGTTTCAGCTAAACGGCAAGTGGGTTTCCCGTACCATCGCAATTACCGGTAACGGGCTGGGAACAGATGCAAGCGGCAACCTCGATCAGGGAACCATTACCGGCATAACATTTCGGGACCCCGAAAACCACACCGAGGCCGAAATCAGCCAGATAAACTGGGCCGCGGCGGATTTCACCAAGGCGCTGAACGATGTGGACAGCACCGGCAAAATCGATCCGCTGGTGACGCTTATGTCAAGCAATCCCGTGACCCTTTGGGCGGTGAATGCCACAGGTCCCCTGAACACGCTGGACTCGCCGATTTTCAAGGCAGGGTTTCAGCATGACACCTATATCAACGGGTCGGGTTTTGACGATGTCATTACCGGCGGGCTGGCAAACGAGAATGTCACCGCAAATGAAGGCAATGACACGGTGCGCACCGGACGCGGCAACGACATGCTGGACGGCGGTGCCGGCAATGACCGGCTGTACGGACAACTGGGGTCCGATTCACTATTTGGCGGCACCGGCAATGATCGGCTGTTTGGCGGATACGGAGCCGACACCCTTCTGGGCGAATACGGAAATGACATTTTGTTTGGCAACAAGGGCAATGACTACCTCGAAGGCGGGCTGGGCAAGGATACACTGAACGGGCAAAAAGGTTCGGATACCCTGCTGGGTCAACAAGGCAACGACAAATTGACCGGCGGGCTGGGAAATGACCAGATCAAGGGCGGCCTGAACAACGACAAATTGTTTGGCCAACAAGGCGCTGACACACTTTTTGGCGGGAGCGGCAGGGACAGATTATTCGGAGGCACAGGAGATGATGTGTTGAATGGCGGCAAGGGAATTGATTATCTTAAAGGCGGTGCAGGCCGTGATACTTTTGTTTTCAGACAAGGCGACGGGGCCGACCGGGTACAGGATTTTCAGCACGGGATCGACACCCTGTCCCTGGATGGCACTCTCTGGAGCGGCCAGCTCACTGCCAAACAGGTGGTGGATACCTATGCCACCATCAACGGGGCAGATATCATATTCACTTTTGATGGCGGAGAGGAAATAACGCTATTGGGAGCTGCGGGAATTGCAAATCCGGCGGATGATGTACAGATCATATAACAAGTCTCTGTCCCCGCTTAACACTGCGTTACATGTTATCCGCTTGTGACACACAGATTTATGCTGTGAAGAAACGCCCGTAATTTATGCCCTGCCGGAGTTGAAACGCCCCGCGCATCTCAGGCTCGGAAACGGGGGCGCTTCAGTCCCGGATGCCCCCCTAAATCAGTAAAATATCGTCAGAAAAAATATTAACATTAGACACAGATTCAATAACCAGAACATCTCCGTTGCCAAAATCAAATACCGTATTTCCGGAAACCACACTGGCATAATTGCTAAGGACCTGGGCTATCGACAATCCGCCTCCCCAAATGGTTTGATCCAGGACAACCAGATC
>JALWOO010000204.1 GCA_027083485.1 Amylibacter sp.
CCGCCGCCAAGCCCGTTGCCATCGCTGTCCTTAGAAATCAGCGCCATATTGCCAAACAGTTTATCCATGGAAAAACTGAGTGCCACCGTTACATTGGGCACCTCCATGGCCTTCACACGGCCAAGATCAAGATAACTCCCCTCCTGACCATCAAAGGTTGTTTTTTTCACAATTGTTTTGACGGCATTAAAATCGGAAAGTGTTTTTGTCGGCATCTTCGTTCTCCACTGCAAGGCAAACGCCTTTTCCCCCTTATTAACAAATTAACAAGGCATTTCCGAGGTATGTGAACTGATTAAACGCACGGCAATTGAACAAAACCTTAACAATTGCTGTCGAGAGACTGCACCTCTGTTTTTTCTTAATTGTATGTAGATGACACAATAAATACAAATGCCGCTTTTGTACACAAGCAATAACTCGCCTAAAACGTTAGTTATCGCCGTGCAAGAGCCTCTTGCAACACGCCGCGGACCACGGCTAAATCCACGTCCCGCGTGACAAAGGCTTCGCCTATACCGCGTGCCATGATAAAGGCAATGATGCCGTCGCTGACCTTTTTGTCCTGCCCCATCAGGGTAATCAAGCCATCTGCATCCGGCAGATCGCCGGGAATATGGCCAAGCAGGTATTTCATGCCCATATTGGCAAAATGTTCACGTACCCGGCTTGGGGCTTCTTGCGAACACAGGCCCAGCCGCATTGCGGTTTCAAAAGCCAGTGCTGTGCCGATCGACACGCCTTCGCCATGTAGCAGACGGTCGCTGTAACCGGTTGCGGCCTCCAGCGCGTGACCGAATGTATGACCCAGATTGAGCAGCGCGCGTTCGCCGCGTTCATGTTCGTCACGTGCCACGATATCGGCCTTCATCTGGCAGGAATGGCGCACGATATTAATGCGTTTGGCCACATCCCCCGCCGCCGCTGCCGCGCCGTTTTCTTCCAGCCAGCCAAAGAATTCCGCATCCCCCAACAGGCCGTATTTGGTGACCTCGGCATAGCCGGCCAGATAATCGCGTTTTGTCAGGCTCTCCAATACAGACACATCCGCCAGCACCAGCTGGGGCTGATAAAAGGCACCGACCAGATTTTTGCCGTGGGGCGAATTGATGCCGGTCTTGCCGCCGACCGAGCTGTCCACCTGCGCCAAAAGCGTGGTGGGAACCTGAATGAACCGGATGCCCCGGCGCAGGATCGCAGCGGCAAAACCGGCCAGATCACCAATCACCCCGCCGCCAAAAGCAATCAGAATATCGTCCCGTTCGATTTTTTCAGATAGCAACCATTCCACCGAGCGCTGGATATTCGGCCACGATTTCGTGGACTCGCCAGCAGGCAACACAAGGGTTGTCGCGTCAATCCCTGCGCTTGCCAGCCCGTTTTTCAGGGTCTCCAGATGCAGGGCGGCCACGTTTTCATCGGTCAGGATCGCAACCCGTTTACGGCGCAAAAACGGGGCCACGTACTGCCCGGCTTGCGCCAGCAAATTCGGGGCGATTTCAATGTTATAGGAGCGATCGGCCAGATTGACGGTAACGGTTTCCTGCATCTTATTCTTTCAAGGTTACACCGCTGCGCGGATCATTCAACAAGGTTTCGACCACCCGTTTGCCCATGGCGGCAATCGACAATCCTTTTTCAGATGTCGTGGACAATTCTGCCAAAGCATAGATCGGGGTACGTGCCGCATACAGATCGGCAAGCGTCTGGCGCGGGTTATCGGTTTG
>JALWOO010000205.1 GCA_027083485.1 Amylibacter sp.
TATCGGAGCCTTCAACGATCAGCGCAGCGGCCACCGGAAAGGCTGCCGAACTGGGATCACGCGGCACGGCAATGGTTTGCGGGGTCAACTCCGGCTGACCTTGCAGGGTGATTTCAAACCCTTCAGCAGTTTGCACGGTCTCGATTTCCGCACCAAAGCCTTTGAGCATCCGCTCGGAATGGTCGCGGGTCTTTTCCCGTTCGATCAGCACGGTTTCCCCCGGCGTGTTCAGCCCCGCCAGCAGCACCGCCGATTTGATCTGTGCGGAGGCATGGGGCGAGGTATAGCGCACGGGCACCGGCTCGCGCGCGCCCACCAGCGTCAGCGGCAACCGCCCGTTGGCGCGGCCAACCGATTGGGCACCAAACAATGCCAGCGGATCCAGAATCCGCCCCATGGGCCGCGAGCGCAAAGAGGCATCGCCGGTAAAGGTGGCGGTGATCGGGCAGGTGGCCATCGCCCCCATAATCAGGCGCACACCCGTGCCCGCATTGCCGCAATCAATCACGTCTTCCGGTTCGCCAAAGCCGCCCACACCGACGCCGTTGACCACCCATTCACCATCCCCGACCCGTTGCACATCCGCACCAAAGGCGGTCATGGCCTTGGCGGTATCCAGAATATCCTGCCCTTCCAGCAAACCGCTAATGCGGGTCTCGCCCACACAAAGCGCGCCCAGAATCAGGGATCGGTGCGACACAGATTTGTCACCGGGAATATGGGCAGTCCCCTTCAAAGGCGGGGATTTGCGTGCTGTCATCGGGATCGGGGTGCCGTGGCCTGACATGGTAACTTCCTGTACGTGGGTGCGTTGATGCAGGCTATAAACGATCTGCGCATAAGCGACAACTCGGATAGCTTATAAATCGCCGATTTCAATCAGACGGGCGCAAGGCTGGCCTGATCCTGTTGCCTTTGGCACGCCGCTCAGATCGGGGAGACCTTCAAACGGACCCCGCCTCTGGGGCGCAGGGTCAGCACCATTTCCGGCACCGGATCAACACCCCTGATCCGCTCGAACCGGAAACGGGAAACCAGTGTCGCCAGAATGATCTGCGCCTCCACCATAGCAAAATGCGCGCCAATACAAACGCGCGGCCCGTCAATGAACGGCAACCAGGCATAGCGGTCATGGCGGGCATCGGGGCCGAACCTGTCAGGGTTAAACTGGTCCGGATCATCCCAGAGCAATCTGTTCCGGTGCAATGCGTAAATCGGCATCATAATCGTATCCTTGCGTCGCACTTCGCGCCCGCATAATTCATCCGCCCCTTGCGCGGTGCGCGATACGAATGACGCAGGCGGATAAAGACGCAGGGCTTCCTTGATCACCATTTCCGTATAGGGCAGCTTGCCAATATGGTCGCGCCCGCCGGTCTGCCCCTGCAAAACGCTCTGTGCCTCGCTGCGCAATTTTTCCTGCGCCGTTTCATCGAAAGCCAGCAGATAAAGCGCCCAGGCAAGGGTCAGGGCGGTGGTCTCGTGGCCGGCTACAATAAAGGTCAGCAGATTGTCGCGCAACTCGGCGCTGTTCATCTGCTTTCTGGTCTCGGGATCCATACCCTCCATCAACAGATCAAGCAGGTCCGGCACCTGTTTGGCTCCAGTCTCGCGGCGCCGCTCAATCGCCTGATCTGCCACCGCCTTCATATCGGCCACCGGATTGCCGCCAAACAGGCGCGACAGGCGCGGCACCCAGGTGGGCACGCCGATCACATCAAA
>JALWOO010000206.1 GCA_027083485.1 Amylibacter sp.
ATCTGGGCATGTTGCATCTGGCCGGTAGCGGTGTTGCCCTGCATGCCAAGCCGGTTGTGGCGGCGCAAACCAACATTCGCCTAAACTTTGCAAACCTGTCCGGATTGCTGTATATACAGGGTTATCGGCAGCAAGACTTCCTCTTTCCCCGATAAATCCCCCCAAACTTATTGATCTGGCCCTATACGTCAAAAAATCTGGCCCTATTCAATTTTCGCATTTTCCCGCTTTAACAGCCATGAGGCACAGATGTGCCGCTGGTTTTTCCGCCCCGTTCACGGGCGGCTTTGCAAGGAAAAATGCACCATGAAAATGACAACAGAAGAAGCCTTTATCAAGGTTCTGCAAATGCACGGAATCGACAATGCTTTTGGCATCATCGGTTCTGCGTTCATGCCGATTTCGGACCTGTTTCCGGTGGCCGGTATCAAGTTCTGGGACTGCGCCCATGAGTACACCGCCGGTATGATGGCCGATGGCTTTGCGCGTGCCTCCGGCAAAATGTCGATCGCGATTGCCCAGAACGGTCCCGGCATTGCCAATCTGGTGGCACCGGTGAAAACCGCTTACTGGAACCACACCCCTTTGCTGGTGGTGACTCCGCAAGCGGCCAATAAAACCATGGGGCAGGGCGGCTTTCAGGAAGTCGAGCAAATGCGCATGTTCTCTGATTGCGTGGCCTATCAGGAAGAGGTCCGCGACCCCTCCCGCATGGCCGAGGTTCTGAACCGCGTTATAGCCAAGGCCAAGCGCCTGTCGGCCCCGGCCCAGATCAATGTGCCGCGCGATTTCTGGACGCAGGTGATCGACATTGATCTGCCCGCCATCGTCGATTTCGAACGCCCAGCCGGTGGTGCTGGCGCGATTGCGCAGGCGGCTGAACTGCTGTCGAATGCCAGGTTCCCCGTGATCCTGAACGGGGCCGGCGTGGTAATTGGCGGCGCAATCGAGGCCTCCAAAGCCCTTGCCGAGCGGCTGGATTCACCGGTTTGCTGTGGTTATCAGCACAACGATGCCTTCCCCGGTTCGCACCCGCTGTTTGCCGGTCCTCTGGGCTATAACGGCTCCAAGGCCGGTATGGAGCTGATCGCCAAGGCCGATGTGGTGCTGGCGCTGGGCACCCGTTTGAACCCGTTTTCCACGTTGCCGGGCTATGGTATGGATTACTGGCCAACGGATGCGAAAATCATTCAGGTGGATATCAACCCCGATCGCATCGGCCTGACCAAGCCGGTTACCGTTGGCATCGTGGGCGATGCCAAACAGGTTGCCGAATCGATCCTTGCGCAACTGGCCGATAACGCCGGTGATGCAGGGCGTGCCGAACGCCGTGATCTGATTGCCACCACCAAATCGAAATGGGCGCAAACCCTGACCTCCATGGATCACGAGGATGACGACGAGGGCACAGACTGGAACGAACGTGCCCGCAGCGCCAAGCCGGACAACCTGTCACCACGTCAGGCATGGCGGGCAATTCAATCGGTGCTGCCCAAGAACGCGATTATTTCCTCTGACATCGGCAATGTTTGCGCCATTGGCAACGCCTACCCCACCTTTGAATCCGGTCGTAAATATCTGGCACCCGGCCTGTTTGGCCCTTGCGGCTATTCCTTCCCTGCGATCCTTGGTGCGAAAATCGCCCAAAAGGATACGCCGGTTGTCGGTTTCGCCGGTGATGGTGCATTCGGGATTTCCATGAACGACATGACCGCCTGTGGCCGTGATGACTGGCCAGCAATTACCATGGTGATCTTCCGCAACTATCAATGGGGCGCGGAAAAGCGCAACACGACCCTGTGGTATGACGACAACTTTGTCGGCACCGAGCTGGATTACAACGTATCCTATGCTGGCATCGCCCGCGCCTGTGGCGTGAACGGGGTCGAGGCAAGAACCATGGAGGAGCTGGCAGACGCGCTGAACACTGCTGTCAAAGCCCAGATGGAAGAAGGTAAAACCACCTTCATCGAAGTGATGCTGAATCAGGAAAGGGGGGAGCCCTTCCGCCGCGATGCCATGACCAAACCGGTCAGGGTCGCCGGGATTGATCCGGCAGATATGGTTCGCAGCTAAAACCCCGATCATAATTTCCAAAGGCCGGGAGGTTTCTCTCGGCCTTTGTCGTTTTTGGCGGTAAAATGGTCTTGAACAGGGCGTATGTTTCCGATAGGAAACATAATAGGGTGTGAAGGGATACCACGGTATACCAAGCCCCTCTTAACCACCTGACAAAGGAGCCCTCCATGTCAACGCCCCGCCGCACGCCTTTGTATGATTTGCACGTCGAACTCGGCGGCAAGATTGTTGATTTTGCAGGCTGGGAAATGCCTGTTCAATACCCGATGGGTATTATGGGGGAGCACAAACAATGCCGCGAAAAGGCAGCTGTGTTCGATGTATCCCACATGGGGCAGGTGGAATTGCGCGGTGCCGATGCCGCAGCCAAACTGGAAGCGCTGGTGCCTGCCAGCATCACGCCATTGGCCGAGGGCAAGGCCCGCTATACGTTTTTCACCAACGATCAGGGCGGCATTCTGGACGATCTGATTGTGGCTAACGCGGGCGATCACCTGTTCGTGGTGGTGAATGCCGGTTGTCGCGATCAGGACATTGCTCATATGCGCGCCAATCTCGACGGGGTCGAGGTGATCGAACTGACCGACCGCGCACTGGTTGCTGTGCAGGGTCCCAAGGCCGTGGATGTGGTTTCCGCCCTCTGCCCTGCTGCTGCCGATCTGACCTTCATGCAAACCACGGTTGCCGATATAAACGGTGTCTCCTGCCGCATTTCCCGCCTTGGCTACACCGGCGAAGACGGTTTTGAAATCTCCATGCCGGAGGACAAGGCCACCGAGCTGACCCGCGCTTTTCTGGATCATCCCGATTGTGCTCCGGCCGGCCTTGGCGCGCGCGACAGCCTGCGCCTTGAGGCGGGTCTTTGCCTGTATGGCAGCGATATTGACACTACCACTACCCCGATCGAGGCACAGCTGAACTGGGCGATCCAGAAACGCCGCCGCGAAGAGGGCGGCTTTCCGGGCGCGGATGTGATTCTGAAACAACTGGCCGATGGTCCGGCCCGTAAACTGGTCGGCATTAAACCTGAAGGCCGCGCTCCGGCCCGCCACGGAGTCGAGGTGCAATCCGTTGATGGCGCAAAAATCGGTGAAATTACGTCCGGCGGCTTTGGTCCAACTGTTGGCGGGCCTGTGGCCATGGGCTATGTTGCCAGTGAGCATGCTGCAACCGGCACTGCCGTTAATCTGATCATTCGCGGTAAGCCGCATCCTGCAAAAATCCATGACCTGCCGTTCGTGCAGCAAAACTATAAACGATAAAGGACTCCTCCCATGACTCTGTATTTCACCGATGAACACGAATGGCTGAATGTTGAAGGCGATACCGCCATTGTCGGCATTACTGCCCATGCTGCCGAACAATTGGGCGAAGTGGTCTTTATCGAACAAAAAGACCAAGGCGACGAATTTGAACAAGGCGATGAAATCGGCGTGATTGAATCCGTCAAGGCCGCCTCTGAAATCTATGCGCCCGTTGATTGCGAAATCACCGAAGTGAACGAAGACCTCGAAGGCGACCCGGGTAAAATCAACGAAAGCCCGGAGGGTGACGGTTGGATCTACAAAGTGAAAATCCTCGATGCGGGCCAGCTGGAAAACCTGATGGACGCAGCCGCCTACAAAGAACTGATCGGCTAACCCTTTCATTTCGAATTCGCCCAAATATCCCCGCCGGAGGCATCCTGCCTTGCCTCCGCCCATCCCTCGCCGATGAACCGCCTCCCGGAGCCGCAGATGTCTTTCAAACTCACCGATTACACCGCCTATGATTTCGCCAATCGCCGCCATATCGGCCCATCGGTACCGGAAATGGCCGAGATGCTGAAAGCCATCGGCTATAAAACCCTCGATCAGCTGATTGACGATACGGTTCCCGCCAGCATCCGCCAGTCAGAGCCGCTCGATATTGCCGAAGGCATGACCGAACGCGACCTGCTGTTCCATCTGCGCAATATTTCCAAAAAGAACAAAGTCCTGACCTCTCTGATTGGTCAAGGGTATCACGGCACCACTACCCCGCCTGTAATTCTGCGCAACATTCTGGAAAATCCGGCTTGGTACACGGCTTATACACCTTATCAGCCGGAAATTTCCCAAGGTCGTCTGGAAGCATTGCTGAACTTTCAAACCATGGTCTGTGATCTGACCTGCATGGATATCGCCAACGCCTCGCTTTTGGATGAATCCACCGCCGCCGCCGAGGCCATGACCATGGCGCGGCGTGGCGCGAAATCCAAGGCCAAGGCGTTTTTCATTGATGAAAACTGCCATCCGCAAAATATCGCGGTGATGAAGACCCGGGCCGAACCGCTGAATATCGAAATCATCGTTGGGGACCCTGACGATATGGTTGCCACCGATGTATTCGGCGCAATCTTTCAATACCCCGGTACCCACGGCCATGTGCGGGATTTCACAGGCCATATTGACGCGCTGTACAATGCCAAGGCCATGTCGATTATGATTGCCGATCCGATGGCGCTGGCACTGCTGAAATCTCCGGGCCAGATGGGCGCGGATATCGCGGTCGGTTCCACCCAGCGTTTCGGCGTGCCCATGGGATACGGCGGACCACACGCTGCCTATATGGCCACGCGCGACAAGTTCAAACGCATGATGCCGGGCCGGATTATCGGTGTGTCTGTCGATAGCCACGGCAAACCGGCCTATCGCCTGTCTCTGCAAACCCGCGAACAGCATATCCGCCGCGAAAAGGCCAATTCAAACGTCTGTACCGCACAGGCGCTGCTGGCAGTGATTGCGTCCATGTATGCGGTCTATCACGGGCCGGATGGCCTCAAGGCAATCGCCCAGTCCATCCACCGCAAAACCTCGCGGCTGGCCGGCGGGCTGGAGGTGCTGGGCTTCAAGGTCGAACCGGAAGTGTTCTTTGACACCATCACGGTCGAGGTCGGAGCCTTGCAAGGGGTGATCATGGATGCGGCCGTGGCCAACGGGGTGAACCTGCGCAAGGTTGGCAAAACCCGTGTCGGCATTTCGCTGGATGAACAAACCCGCTCGGAAACGCTTGAAGCCGTCTGGCGCGCCTTTGGCGGTAATCTGACCGATGACAAGGTGAAATATCCGGCCTATCGCCTGCCGGAATATGCCTTGCGCCAGACCGAATACCTGACCCACCCGATTTTTCAAATGAACCGCGCCGAGGCGGAAATCACCCGCTATATGCGCCGTCTGGCCGATCGGGATCTGGCGCTGGATCGGGCGATGATCCCGCTGGGGTCCTGCACGATGAAGCTGAACGCTACGGTGGAAATGATCCCGATCACCTGGCCTGAATTTGCCGATATCCACCCGTTTGTGCCCCGTGATCAGGCCGTGGGTTATCTGGAAATGATCGACGATCTGAACGACATGCTGTGCAAAATCACCGGCTATGACGCGATTTCCCAGCAGCCCAATTCCGGCGCGCAGGGCGAATACGCCGGCCTGATGACCATTCGCGGCTATCACAAATCCAACGGGCAGGGACATCGCAACATCTGCCTGATCCCGACCTCGGCACACGGAACCAATCCGGCTTCGGCCCATATGGTTGGCTGGAAAGTGGTGCCGGTCAAGGCCGATGAACACGGTAACATCGATCTGGCCCATTTCCGCGAACTGGCGGAAAAACACAGCGAAAACCTTGCGGCCTGCATGATTACCTATCCATCCACCCACGGTGTGTTCGAGGAAACCGTGACCGAGGTTTGCGCCATCACCCACGAACACGGCGGGCAGGTCTATATTGACGGTGCCAACATGAACGCCATGGTCGGGCTGGCCCGCCCCGGTGATGTGGGCGGCGATGTCAGCCACTTGAACCTGCACAAGACATTCGCCATTCCGCACGGCGGCGGCGGGCCGGGCATGGGACCGATCGGCGTTAAGGCACACCTGACACCGTTTCTGCCCGGTCACCCTGAAACCGACAGCACTGTAGGGCCGGTTTCCGCGGCACCTTTCGGTTCGCCATCTATCCTGCCGGTGAGCTGGTCTTACTGCCGCTTGATGGGCGGACCGGGTCTGACGCAGGCAACCAAGGTGGCGATTCTGAATGCCAATTACATCGCCGCGCGTCTGAAGGATGATTACGATATCCTTTACACCGCCGAAAATGGCCGCGTGGCGCATGAATGTATCCTTGACACCCGCCCCTTGGCCGAGAGCGCCGGTGTGTCGGTGGATGACATTGCCAAACGTCTGATGGACAACGGCTTTCACGCGCCGACCATGAGCTGGCCTGTGGCCGGGACCCTGATGGTGGAACCAACGGAATCCGAACCCAAAGCCGAAATCGACCGGTTCATCGACGCCATGCTGTCGATCCGCGAGGAAGCCCGCGATATCGAAGCAGGCCGGATAGATGCGGACAATAACCCGCTGAAAAATGCACCACATACGGTGGAGGATCTGATCTCTGATTGGGACCGCCCCTATACGCGCAAGCAGGCCTGTTATCCGGCTGGGGCCTTCAAGGTGGATAAATACTGGCCACCGGTGAACCGGATCGACAATGCCTATGGCGATCGCAATCTGGTTTGCACCTGCCCGCCGATGCTGGAATATACCGAAGAGGAATAACCCGTGGCGCTCGACCTCTGGATTGCTTTTGTTGTTACCTATACGGTGATTTCACTGATCCCGGGGCCGAGCGTGATGATGGTTATCAGCCAAGCCATAAGCCATGGTCCCCGTGCCGCGTTATTCTGTGTTTTGGGGGATCTGCTTGGCGGAATTATTCTTGTGGCTCTGTCTTTATTCGGGGTCGGAGCGATTTTACAGGCTTCGGCCTTGGCCTTTCAGGCGGTGAAATGGGCAGGCGTGATTTATCTGGCCTATCTCGGCTATTGCCAGATCAAGGGGGCCAGCACTCATGGCACCGCCAAACCACAACCTGCTGGCAAGGCCGTTAAGGCGGGGTTCCTGACGGGGGTTTTAAATCCCAAAGCCATTGTTTTTTATATGGCGTTTCTGTCCCAGTTTATGGATGCTACCGTACCGGTCTGGTCGCAATTTATTG
>JALWOO010000207.1 GCA_027083485.1 Amylibacter sp.
GCGTAGACCCGAATTTCGTATTGGGCATGGGCGTCGGCGCGCAGGCGCAGGAAGTGGAACAGGTTGTGCAGATCGACCTTCCAGTACCACTGGGTATAGATGTTGGCCGGCAGGTTCATCCGTGCCAGTTCGCGGGCCAGACCGTTTTGGCCTTCATCCGAAATCATCGCCTCGTAATTGTCATAGCAGCGGTTGGAATCGGCCTTGAGGATTTCCAGCACTCGGGCGGCTTCTTCGCCTTCCAGCACCTGACCACGGCCCTGATTATTGACCACCGATTGCGCGTTCACGTGTTCCGGCGCGGGGATGTAGAACTCCCGATCAAGGATCGAATAGCGGGCGGAATATTCATTCACATTGGCGGTGCGGTGGCGAATCCACTGGCGCGCCACGAACACCGGCAGTTTCACATGCAGCTTGATTTCGCACATTTCAAACGGGGTCGAATGCCAGTGGCGCATCAGATAGCGGATCAAGCCTTCGTCATTGGTCACCGCCTTGGTGCCGCGCCCATAGGACACGCGCGCCGCCTGACAAATGGCGCTGTCATCGCCCATATAATCGATCACCCGCACAAAACCGTGGTCCAGCACCGGATAGGCGGTATAGAGGTGTTCCTCCATTCCCGGCACCGTGGCACGGCGGGTTTGGTGGCTCTGGGCTCGTTGCTGTTCAATTTCGGCAAGTTGTTCCGGGGTCAGGGTCATGGGAGGCTCGCTTTTGTATGTGACTCGCGCCACTATATCTAGAAGCGACCGTTCAGGAAACCCAATATACTGTGGACCACAGACTGCCTGCCTGCGCAGAATTGCAACAGTCGGTGCCAGAAGTGCTTCAGATTCTTGACAAAAACCGTCCCAAACATGCAAAGATCGGCCAGAGAGCAGGCGACAAGGCAAAAAAATGAAAAGCAAAATGTTATGGGCCACGGCAGCAGCGGTGACACTGGCTGCCTGTACAGGTGGCGGTGATGGATGCACCTATACGCCCCTTTTGGGTGACGTGGGAACATGTACAACCAACGGTGACATTCCCGTAGGGGGCACTGTGAATGGCACCGGAGCAACGGCAAAACTGCTAACCGGCGATTATTCTGCATCACGCATTGAATACGATGCTGCGGCAGATCAGTTAATCGTGGAATCCCTGCCCTTTGATGATAACGTGTTTGAAGGTCGCTATGATCGCGCCACCGCCTTTGATGTGGCCGGTTACAAGGCTTACCGCTCCACCAACGGGCTTGATAATTACATCGCCTATTATGGCACCAGCTCCACCGGCAACACCTCCAGTGCCATCGTTGCACAGGGCGGATACGGGGATCACGGCCATGCGGGGGGCGGCTATGCACGCAAAACCGCCGTCAACCTGCCTTCGACCACACAGCGGACTTATTATAACGGATCTTATGTGGGACTGCGAACGGTGAATGACGGTACCGGATTTCTGGACATCATCACCGCCGACCTGAACATGGAAGCCGATTTCTCCGACAACAAGGTCCGTGGATTTATCCGCAATCGCCAGTTCAAGCAGCAACAAAGCGCAGCTGGCGTCGGATCGGACATGGCATTGACCGAAAGCACGATTCTGCGTGACGAGGCAATCTTCAATGATGGTGCCGTTTCCGGAACCGTTGATGCGACAAACGTGAATGGCACTTGGGAAGGCCTGTTTGGCGGCCCGAATGGCGAAGAGGTTGCCGGCGTCGTGATCATCAACCACGGGGATTTTCGCGAAACGGGCAGCTTTGTTGCCGAGCAATAGGCCATGGCGCTGCGCCACAAATTTATCGGAACACTGGCCGGTCTGATGATCGGCCTTTGTGGTGTTGCACAGGCTAAAACCCTGAACAGCACACAGGCCCGCGCCGCCGCCTGGCAAGCCTTGCAGGCAGGCAAACCGGCCCTGACCCTGCGCATCGCCAAGGCCTTGCGCGCCAAACCGGCGGTGGATTTCGAGCTGGTTTTCCTTCAGGCGCTGGCGCTGCATGATCTGGGCCATGAAACCGCTGCCACACAGGCCGGCAACCACGCTTACCGGCTGGCGAAAACCGATGGTCAACGTTTTGACGCCGCGCATCTGGTGGCCAAGGCCCATTTTGCAGCGGGCCGCAAAGGGCGCGCACAATTCTGGTTGCGCCGGGCCACACAAAATGCCCCCGATGCACGGGCAAAATCCCTGACCATCCGCGATTTCCGCTTTATCCGGCAAAACAAGCCGTTTTCCAGCCGGTTTTTTCTGAGCATTTTTCCTTCCAATAACATCAACAACGGATCTCTGAACGATACGGTTATGGTCAACGGGTTGCCGTTCAAGGTGCCCGCCTCGGGCCTGCCCCATTCCGGCACCGGTCTGACGGCGGGATTTGAAACCAGCTATAGCAAACAGGTTGACCACCGCACGCGCCTGAAATTCGGCGTGTTTGCCCTTGGCACCACCTACCGGCTCTCTGCGGCGGCAAGGGCGCTCGGATCGGGCAAAACCGGTGCCGATTTCGCCTTTGCCACCCTTGAGGCCCGTTTCACCCTGACCCGTCAGGCGCAATCCAATAACACGGCTCGCAAGGCTTTCACCCTGAATGCCGCCCTTGGCCATAGCTGGTATGGCGGCAACCCGCTGTCGGTGCATTTTCGCGCAGATATGGTGCAGGATTTCCGCCTGAACAGCCATTTCGGGGCCGACATCGGTATCGGATTCAACATTCAGAACCGGCTCGATGATCCGCGTGCCTCCTCAAAGGCGGTCAATCTGGACCTTGGCATCAGCCGCCGCCTGCCACGGGGGCAACGCCTGCGTTTCGGACTCACGCTGCATCGGGAACCGTCACAATCCAGTCTGGTGAACAACACCGCATTAGGAGCCAACCTGCGCTATACCCTGCCCGAAATGGCCTGGGATATTCGCCCGACCCTGCAACTGGATTACAAACACACCGATTACCGGCACAGCTTTATCGGCGGGGTGCAGCGCAAGGACGCGAAGCTGAGCGCGAAATTGTCCCTGTTTTTCCCCAAGGCTTCCTACTATGGATTTGCTCCCACGCTGAATTTGGGCCTGAGTCGAAATAATTCCACCTCCAGCATCAACACAACCCATGATGCGCGGGTCAGTTTCGGCTTTAATTCCACCTTCTAGATGGCTAGTTTGGCCCTGAACCCAAACGCGGAGCCGCCCCTTATGATATTTTCCGACGATCAGGCGGTCGCCTATGACGCCATCAGCGAGGCGTTGAAATCGGCGGGGGTGGATCTGGACAATGGCACCCTGCTGCCCCAATCGGCGGGCAGCGATCAGGTGATGGCGATTTTGGGCAAGGCGGGATCGGGTAAAACCATGCTGCTGGCCAAACTGGCCGAGGCCCTTGCCGAGGCGGGCGTTGAAACGGTTTCCGGCGATTACGAGAGCAAAAAGCGCAAGGACCAGCGCACGCTGGCAATTCTGGCCCCTACCAACAAGGCTGCCAGCGTGTTGCGCAATCAGGGCGTGCCGGCAACCACCATCCACCGGATTTTATACACCCCGATGTATGATCCCGAATACGAGAAAATTGCCGAGTGGCTGAACGGGAATGGCGACAGGCCGGAAATCGAGGGCCTGACCGATATGGCGCTGGATCGGGCGTTTGCGTTTTTTCAGACCAATAAATCCATCCCCGGCGCGCTGGCGATGGCGGGGCTGCGCGGCTCGGATTTCATTGTCGGCTGGAAACGGCGGGATGAGCCGCTGGACATCGGGTTTATCGACGAAAGCTCGATGCTGGACGACCGGCAACTGGATGATTTAAAAGAGATATTCACAACCCTGATCCTGTTTGGCGATCCGGCACAGCTGGCCCCTGTGGGGCAATCCGGCTCCATGGCCTTTGACAAACTGCCCGAGGGCCGCCTGCAAATGCTGTCGCGCGTACACCGGCAGGAACAGGACAATCCGATCCTTGATCTGGCCCATGCGCTGGCCGATGACAGCCTGACCTTCGAGGGGTTCGAGCGCATGATCGAACAGGCCGCCGCGCGCGATGATCGCGTGGTTGTCGCCCAACGCGTACAAGCCAGCGCCATGGCCCGCGCGCCGGTGCTGGTCTGGCGAAATGCCACGCGCATTCGTCTGATCCACGCTTTTCGCAACGCCTATCAGGCCCCGGCAGAAATGCTTCTGCCGGGCGAGCCGCTGATTTGTGACGGCATCGAGCTGCCGATGAAACACCGCAAAAAGCGGGTGGATCTGGAGGCCCGCGGCCTGATCAAAGGTGCGCAGGTGGTGTTTTTGGGCGTCGGGCGCAAACCCGGCTTTTCGCGCCTGCATGTGCTGGGCGCGCCGGACCCGCAGGTGTCCGCCGCCACCATCATCAAAATCGAAATGCCCGGCGAGGAAGAACCGTTTATTCCCTCGGCCGCCCGTATGGGCGCAGCCTTTGTGCATGGGGCGGCCTGTACCATTCACAAGGCGCAGGGATCGCAATGGGACGAGGTGCAGGTGTTTGCGCCGGACCTCTATGCCGCTGCCCGCGCGGGGCGGACCGAAGCGGGCATCCCCTTGTGGAAACGGCTGGCTTATGTGGCGATCACCCGCGCGCAAACCCGATTGCATTGGGTTACGCGTTATATGCTGGCCAAACCGACAGAGCCGCTCACCACTGATGATTTACGCGCGGCACCCCCTGCCCCGCTGACCCTTGAATTGCAGGAGCCAACATGACCGATACCCCCTCCGATGCGCTATTGCGCAAAATCCTGACCGAAACCAAAACCATCGCCCTTGTCGGCGTGTCGATGAATTCGGTGCGCCCGTCCTATTTCGTGGCGCGATATTTGTCGCTCAAGGGATTTCGGGTGATCCCCGTGAACCCCGGACAGGCCGGCAAGGAACTGTTTGGCGAAATGATTTATGGCTCGCTTGCCGATATTCCCAAGGACATCAAGGTCGACATGGTGGATATTTTCCGCCGCTCCGAACATGTGCCCCCGATTGTGGAAATGGCGCTGGCAGAATTGCCGGATTTGAAAACCGTCTGGATGCAAATCGGGGTGCGCAATGCCGAGGCCGCCGCCATGGCCGAGGCCAAAGGCATTCAGGTGGTTCAGAACCGCTGTCCCAAGATCGAATACCAGCGGCTTTATGGTGAATTGCGCATGGGCGGGTTCAACACGGGGATTATTTCGTCAAAACTGTAGACTGGGGGCGCTGCCCCCAAGGCCCGATGGGCCTTTCCCCCGTGATATTTGGGGAAAATGGAATTGTATTGTCGGCGCGGGTACATTCACCGGTTGAGCCTTATGGTGCCCTGCCCTAAGCTGGAAAGACAACGAGAGGAAACAACATGACTGAACGCCCTGCCTTTGGCTTTGAGACTTTGCAAATTCACGCCGGTGCCCGTCCGGATCCGGCAACCGGTGCCCGCCAGACACCGATTTACCAGACCACCGGCTATGTGTTTCGCGATGCGGATCATGCAGCGGCGCTGTTCAATTTGCAGGAGGTTGGCTATATCTATTCCCGCCTGACCAACCCGACTGTTGCCGTCTTGCAGGAACGCATCGCCACGCTTGAAGGCGGCGTTGGCGCGGTCTGTTGTTCTTCGGGACATGCAGCACAGCTTATGGCGCTGTTTCCGCTGATGGCACCCGGGCGCAATGTGGTGGCCTCGACGCGGCTTTATGGCGGCACGCTGACCCAGTTCAGCCAGACAATCAAACGCTTTGGCTGGTCTGCCACCTTTGTTGATTTTGATGACACAGAGGCGGTCAAGGCCGCCATTAACGACGACACCCGCGCGGTGTTTTGTGAATCGATTTCCAATCCGGGCGGCTATGTTACCGACATTCCCGCAATTGCCAAAATTGCCGATGCCGCCGGTATTCCGCTGATCGTGGACAACACCACGGCCACGCCGTATTTGTGCAATCCGATTGCGCAAGGGGCCTCGCTTGTGGTGCATTCGACCACCAAATACCTGACCGGCAACGGCACGGTGACCGGCGGCTGTGTGGTGGATAGCGGCAAATTCAACTGGTCCGCGAATGACAAATTTCCCTCGCTGTCGGAACCGGAGCCGGCCTATCACGGGTTGAAATTCCATGAAACCTTTGGCGAATTGGCCTTTACCTTTCACGGCATAGCCATCGGGCTGCGCGATCTGGGCATGACCATGAATCCACAGGCTGCGCATTATACATTGATGGGGATTGAAACCCTGTCCTTGCGGATGCAGCGCCATGTGGAAAATGCCAGGGAAATCGCCGAGTGGCTCGAGGCCGATCCGCGGGTGGAATATGTGACCTATGCCGGACTGGCCAGTTCCCCCTATTTCGATCGGGCGCAAAAACTGTACCCCAAGGGCGCGGGCGCGTTGTTCACCTTTGCGGTCAAGGGCGGCTATGACGCCTGTGTAAAGCTGGTGGATTCGCTGGAATTGTTCAGCCATGTGGCCAACCTTGGCGATACGCGGTCGCTGATTATCCATTCCGCATCCACCACCCATCGCCAATTGAGCGAAGAACAGCAAATCGCCGCCGGTGCCGCCCCGAATGTGGTGCGCCTGTCCATTGGCATTGAAACCGCCGCCGACCTGATTGCCGATCTGCATCAGGCATTGGCCAAGGCGACGAGCTAGCGCATAATTCCGGCGCGTTACCCCAATGCGCCGGTTTCATCCCGATTGAATAGTTTTTGTTGACGCAACTGCACGGGATTAACTTCTTTTGCCAATTGCGCCCTTGTGAAAGGATGGGCGGGATTTGATTTTGGCCCTGTCGGGGCTGAAGCACCGGAAGAAGGATGCGATAATGGCACGGGAAAAGACGGATACAGTGGTTGTTGGCGGCGGTCAGGCCGGGGTCGCCATGAGCGAGCATTTGCGCAACAACCATGTGCCGCATCTGGTATTGGAACGCGACCGCATTGCCGAACGCTGGCGCAGCGGGCGTTGGGATTCGATGGTGGCAAACGGCCCTGCATGGCATGACAGGTTTCCGGGGCTGACCTTTGAGAACATCCCGCCTGATGCCTTTCCGGACAAGGAAAGGGTTGCGGACTATTTTGTGGATTATGCAAAAATGATCGACGCCCCGATCCGCTGCGGGG
>JALWOO010000208.1 GCA_027083485.1 Amylibacter sp.
CGATGTGCGCGAGAAAATCGCGGCTTCTGCCAAGGAAACCATGGCCAGCGACCGGGCGCAACAGGTTGCGGCCCGAACCGGTGCGGCGGTGTATTGGAAAGATGCGGCGGCGTCGAATGCACAGATCGAACATGACCTGAAAGTCATGGAAACCATTGGCGGTATTTTGAACCAGTAGCGCTTTGGACTGCGCCTTTGGCGGGCGCAGTCATCCAACCTCCGAATGAATATGCAAAACTTTCGTGCGCTTGCGCGCGCAGGGCATCCCTTTGCCGAAAGGAACAGAACATGATGCAGGAAATCGTCGAAGGCAAATGGCTGGCCGCCTTTCGCCGGGTGTTGGCGTTGAACGGGGTCAAGGACGGCACGCAGGTGATGATCGTGGCCGAGAGCCAGTCCCGTCCTGTATTGATGCAATTGGCCTCGTTGGCCTGCTTTGATCTGGGGGCGGTCTATTCCACGGTGCTGTTGCCGACACCGCCGCAGACCGCGCCGGTGCCGGTGAAATCCACAGGGGCCTGTAACGCGATCCAGCAGATGCGGCCGGTGATCGAGGCGCTGAAATGCGTTGAAGTGATCGTTGATGTGACGGTAGAGGGGCTGATCCATGCCGAGGAATGGCCCGAGATCGAGGACTCCGGCACGCGGTTGCTGACCATTTGCAACGAGCATCCTGAAATTCTGGAACGCACGGAGCCAACCAAGGATCTGGAAGCCAAGGTCAATCTGGGCATCCAGATGCTGGACGCTGCCAGCGAAATGCGGGTGACCAGCGCGGCGGGCACCGATCTGACGGTGGATTTGCGCAACGCGCCCTGTGGCGGCACCCCCGGTTTCACCACCAAACAGGGCGGGGTGGCCCATTGGCCCGGCGGTTTGTGTCTGGCCTTTCCGGGGGAAAACACGGTGAACGGGCGCATTGTGATGAATGTGGGGGATATGAACCTGACCTTCAAAAGCTATCTGCGCGATCCGATTGTTTTTGATATTGAAAACGATTTCGTCACCGACATCATCGGTGACAATCTGGATGCGGATATGTTCCGCGCCTATCTGGAAGCCTGGGAAGATCCGGTTGCCTATGGCATCAGCCACGTCGGTTTCGGGGTCAATCCCGGCGCGCGATGGGAGAGCCTCGCGCTCTATGACAAACGGGATGTGCAGGCGGTAGAGCCGCGCGCCTGGGCCGGAAATTTCCTGTGGTCCACGGGATCCAACCAATATGCAAACCGTTTTACGCTGGGCCATTTCGATTTGCCCATGCGCGCCTGCACTGTGTCACTGGACGGCGTTGACGTCGTGATCAATGGCCGCCTGCAAGGCGATCTGGCTTAACCAAAAGGAAAGATTATGAGCAAGATTGAAGACTACCTCGACCTGTCGCAGTTGAGCGACGAACATATCCGCATGTTGCGGCTGGTGAATGAACTGGGCGTCGGTTTCGCCGAAAGGGCAGGGGAGTACGACCGCACCGCGACTTTTCCGACCAAAAACTACGAGGAACTGGCCGAACACGGTTTCCTGAAGCTGGTCATTCCAAAGGAATTTGGCGGCTACGGGTTCAGCCTTGGCGAATATGCGTTGATTGCAGCCGAGATCGGCAAATACTGCGGCTCTACGGCGATTACCTTCAACATGCACACCTCGGCGATGCTGTGGTGCCGGTATATGTACGAAATGCCAACCCTGACGCCCGAGGAAAAACAGGCC
>JALWOO010000209.1 GCA_027083485.1 Amylibacter sp.
TGATGTGAATTTCATTGACCACACCAAGAAACACACCATTTGGGGTCAGGTTGCCGTTGGCGACCGGATCAATCTGGAAATCGACACGCTGGCGCGCTATGTGGCGCGGCTGGCTGAAATGCAAGGAATATAGAATGGCCGAGATTTCCAAAATCGAAGACATTATCGAAGACGCCCGCAACGGGCGCATGTTTATTCTGGTGGACCACGAAGACCGCGAAAACGAAGGCGATCTGGTGATCCCGGCGCAAATGGCCACGCCGGAAGCGGTGAATTTCATGGCCACCCACGGGCGCGGGCTGATCTGTCTGACCCTGACCAGCGAACAAACCAACCGCTTGAACGTGCCGATGATGGCCTCCAGCAATTCTTCACGCCATGAAACGCCGTTTACCGTGTCGATCGAGGCCCGCGAAGGCGTTACCACCGGCATTTCCGCCCATGACCGCGCCCATACGGTTTCCGTGGCGATCAACCCGCAACTGCGCCCCGACGAGCTGGCCACGCCCGGGCATGTGTTCCCGCTGCGCGCCCGCGATGGTGGCGTTCTGGTACGCGCCGGCCACACCGAGGCCGCCGTGGATATTTCACGTCTGGCCGGATTGAACCCCTCCGGTGTGATCTGCGAGATCATGAACGAAGACGGCACCATGGCCCGCCTGCCGGACCTGATGGAATTTGCCGATAAGCACGATATGAAAATCGGCACGATTTCCGATCTGATCGCCTATCGTCTGCGCTATGACAATCTGGTGCGCGAAACCGACAGCCGCATGGTGACCTCTGCCTATGGCGGGGATTGGCAATTGCGGGTGTTCACGGATCAGACCGAGGGCACCGAACATGTGGTGCTGACCAAGGGCGATATTACCACGCCGGAACCGGTTCTGGTACGCACCCACGCCTTGAACGCGCTCGAAGACGTTCTGGGCATTGGCGCGAAAATCGACAAATTGCCGCAAGCCATGACCCGCATTGCAGAAGCGGGGCGCGGGGTGGTTGTGCTGTTTCGCGATATTTCGCACCGGCTCGAATTTGGCGAGGAAAACCAGCCGGAAACCCTGCGCTATACCGGCCTTGGCTCGCAGATCCTCTCCAGCATGGGACTGCATAAAATCACCCTGCTGACCGACGGCCCGATGCCCAAGGTGATCGGGCTGGATGCTTACGGCCTTGAAATCGTGGGCGTAGCCCCCCTGACAAAGGAATAGATCATGGCCGCGAATGAAGACCATTACACATTGCCGTCCGTGACCTTCACGAACAGCCGCCCGCATCTGTTGATCGTGCGGGCACCCTATTACAAGGACATCGCGGACAACCTGCTACAAGGGGCGCGCGCGGCAATCAAGGCCGCCGGTGCCAGCTGTGATGTGGTCGATGTGCCCGGCGCACTGGAAATCCCGACAGCGATCCGTTTGGCGGGCAATTCCGACAAATACGACGGGTTCGTGGCGCTTGGTTGCGTCATTCGCGGCGAAACCAGCCATTACGACACGGTTTGCAACGACAGTTCGCGCGGATTAACCCTGTTGGGGTTAAAGGGCTATTGCATCGGTAACGGCATTCTGACAGTAGAAAACCGCACACAGGCAGAGGTGCGCGCAGAGGCCGACGGCCAGAACAAAGGTGGCGGTGCCGCCGATGCTGCGCTGCATCTGATCGCCCTGTCGCGCAAATTCACCAAACCCACGGGGGGCATCGGGTT
>JALWOO010000210.1 GCA_027083485.1 Amylibacter sp.
ATAGACGCGGATGGCCGGCCTTTGGCGGATGGGCGCATGTATAATGACCCTTGCACGGACGCGGCACTTCTGGCGCGCATAGCCCGACATGCCCCGCGTGAAACTGCGGCGCACGGGGCCAGTAGCGGCCTTGCCAAAGCTTTGATATTCCAGAGAGATCTGGCACCGGCCAAAACCGTGCATCAGGCGGACTGGTTAGCGGGGAACCTGAGCGGGGTGTATTCCAGCGATGCCAATAATGCCTTGAAAACCGGCTATGATCCGGTTGCAGGCCAATGGCCCGCATGGATCGCCAAAACCGGCTTGGACATGGGGCTTTTGCCCGACGTATATCCCCCCGGCACGCCGGTGGCCGGATTGTTGCCTGCTGTGGCAAAGTCTCTTGATTTACCAGAGACCGTGCAAATCGTAGCAGGCACCACAGATGGCTGTGCCTCGTTTCTGGCGACAGGGGCGCAAGAGGCGGGCGACGGTGTTTCCGCGCTCGGCACCACGCTGACCTTGAAAATACTCTCCGATGCGCCGGTATTCGACCCGGAGAGCGGCGTTTACAGCCATTTCATTCTGGGCAAATGGCTGGCGGGGGGAGCCTCCAACACCGGCGGCAGTGTTTTGGCCGCCTATATTAGCGATGACGAATTGAACACCCTGTCCGCGCAGATCGATCCGGATCGGGACAGCGGGCTGGATTACTATCCGCTGACCAAACCGGGCGAACGCTTTCCGGTTGCCGATCCCGATTTTCCCCCGCGCCTGACTCCGGTGCCAAAGGAGCGCGCCGCATTTTTGCAAGGTATTTTCGAAGGCATCGCCGCCATTGAAAAACGCGGCTATGCGCGGCTGGCGGAACTGGGCGCGCCCGCCTTGCACAGCCTGCGTTCTGTCGGAGGGGGGGCAAAGAACCCAACATGGAGCCGGATTCGCAACCGCTATTTGCGCACGGACATGCGCCCGCCCACCCATAATCAGGCCGCTTACGGGGCCGCGCGTCTGGCGCTCTACGGCATGTCTGCTGCCGCCACTGCTACAGAAAAATAGGAACCCGAGATGTCTTTTACCCTGTCGTTGAACACCAACCCCTTTGTAAACCGCTTTGCCGAACCGGACGACCTGATTGACACTATCGCCCATGATATCCGGCTGCGCGATGTGCAGCTTACGCATGAATTCATTAACCCGAGCTGGCCTGCGCCGGTGATCCGCCGGATGACGCGGCAAATGCAGGCTGCTTGTAACCGGACCGGCGTGCGGATTACTTCGGGGATGACGGGGCCTTACGGGCGGTTGAACCATTTCGGCCATCCGGATCGCGATGTGCGGCGGTATTATGTGGACTGGTTCAAGACCTTTGCCGATATCGTTGGCGATTTGGGCGCGCGTACGGTGGGAACCCAGTTCGCAATTTTCACGCTCAAGGATTTTGACAGCCCCCAACGGCGCGAGGAACTGATTGATATAGCGCTGGACTGCTGGGCCGAGGTTGCCGAACACGCCAAGTCCGCCGGTCTGGATTTCCTGTTTTGGGAACCCATGTCCGTCGGGCGCGAATTTGGTGAAACCATTGAAGCTGCGAAAAAACTGCAAGACCGCATCACCGCGCGCAATATGGCGATCCCCATGTGGATGATGGCCGATATCGACCACGGCGATGTCACCAGCCCAAACCCCGACGATTACGACCCATACGCCTGGGCGCGTGCGGTG
>JALWOO010000211.1 GCA_027083485.1 Amylibacter sp.
GGTAAAATCGCCAAGGGTGGCAAAACCGGTCAAATCCGGATGCTGGTCCATATAGCCTACGGAAATACCGGGCTGTACAAAGCGGTTGCCGCTGTCTGGTTCGATCAGCCCCGCAATCACCTTGAGCAAGGTAGATTTGCCAGAGCCGTTTCGCCCGACAAGGCAAATACGCGCATGAGGATGTACCGTCAGGCTCATGCCTTCGAATACGGGATTTCCGCCAAAAGTCAGCGAAATATCGGAGAGAGTCAGAAAAGGAGGTTTAGCCATGGCCGTGCTATCGCGGATTGCGCGGCTCAGGTCAAGGCTTGCCTCTGCCCGCCACATGGGTATCCTGCCAAAAAAAACCGGAGCCCCCATGCCCAAACAGATCAACCCCGCCTTTGGTGCCACCTTTGCACCGCCAGTAATGGAGGCCCGCCGCTGGCTTGAGGGGGTTCATTTCACCCCCGAACGCCCGTTGATCAACGTCTCGCAGGCCGCGCCGGTTGATCCGCCCCCGGCCCCGTTGCTGGCGGCCCTGGCGCAAACCGTGCTGGATGATCCGGGTGCGCATCTTTACGGGCCGGTTTTAGGGTTGCCGGAGCTGCACAGCGAAATCGCGGCGCAGTGGTCAACCGCCTATGGCGGGGACATTCAACCGGAGCAGGTGGCCATCACATCCGGTTGCAATCAGGCCTTTTGTGCGGCCATTGCCACGCTGGCCGGTGCGGGGGATGCGGTAATCCTGCCGGCCCCGTGGTATTTCAACCACAAAATGTGGCTTGATATGGCCGGCATTGAAACCCGCACCCTGATGTGCGGAGACGATATGTTGCCCGATGTGGCACAGGCAGAGGCCCTGATTACCCCGAATGTCAAAGCCATCGTTCTGGTGACGCCGAACAACCCCACAGGTGCGGAATATCCGGCTTCGCTTGTGCGGGCGTTTTATGATCTGGCCAAACGGCGCGGGCTGGCGCTGGTTGTGGATGAAACCTATCGCGATTTTGACAGCCGCGACGGGGCACCCCATGATCTGTTTGCCGATCCCGATTGGCCCGATACCCTGATTCAACTGTATTCCTTTTCCAAGGCCTACCGCCTGACCGGCCACCGTGTCGGCGCATTGATTGCCGGTGGCGGGCAAATGGCTGAAATCGAGAAGTTTCTGGATACGCAAACCATCTGCCCCAATCAGCTGGGCCAGCGCGCGGCCCTGTTCGGCATGCAGAACCTTGGCGACTGGCTGGCGGGCGAGCGGCTGGAAATTTTGCGCAGGCGGGCGGCGATTACCGAGGCCTTTGGCGGGCTGCAAGGCTGGCGTCTGAAAGGCTCCGGTGCCTATTTCGCCTATGCGGAACATCCTTTTGATATGCCAAGCGATGCGCTGGCAAAAATGCTGGTGCGCGAGGCCTCGGCGCTGATGTTGCCCGGCACCATGTTCTGCCCGCCCGGCACAGCAGGCGAGCGTCATATGCGGATTGCTTTTGCCAATGTGGATTTGGCGGGGATTGGCGAGTTGTTCAACCGGCTGGCGCAGTTTCATCCCGCAGGCGGCTGACAAATACCAACAGCACCGTTTGCGCGACTGCCGCCAACAGGGACAGCGCAAACACCACCGGCAAGCCAAAAGCCACCACAAGCCCCCCCGCCAACAAAGGCAGTAAAAACGCCGGTGCGGTAATCGCGTTGAAATAACCGCTATAGGCGGGGCGTTGGTC
>JALWOO010000212.1 GCA_027083485.1 Amylibacter sp.
CTTGAAGGTACTTGACGAAGAAGGTCCCGGTACCCTTTTACATGCTCTTTGGTAATGTCGTTGATGTCCAGATCACCATGAACAGATTTAAATCTATCAACGGAAAGTTGATACTCATTGATGGTGTTATCGGCTAGGCCATGGTCTCCGGCGACGAAATCTGCAAATACGGCTGATAATAGGTTGCGCTGAATAACCTTTTTAGGGCGTTGAACGACAGGGATGAAGGTACCGTGGGATTGAGTAACGTCGAGACCCTGTTCGGTCAATATGTCTACCCATGCATCAGACAGCTCTGGGTTGCCGACGAGGTATTCGTCAAGACATGCATCTACCAGCTTTTCCCAATCTGCGGTTTCAGGAGCCGGTGCATCTTCAATCTGTGCCGCCCATCGGGTTACTGATTTTTCGAGTTCTTCCCGTGATGGGAAGACTGGTGTTTTTTCTTCTTCGCCAATCGGTTTATTCAAAGCGATGACATCCGGAAATAACGTTGCTGCGATGTTCTCACGGTTGATTAACTGGAATTGAGTACTCCATTGAATTGCCAGGTCGTCGATCTGAATATCTGAAAATTTCCGGTAGGTGCCGTTTCGGACTTGCATGATGGTCTTGTCTGTCGCCGTTGCATGTCCACGGCAGGCGATCTCGGCTTCAGTCAAGCTGTCGGTTTTGAGTGACCATCGCCAATGGCTTTTGCCGAGGATTGAACGAACATCATCTGGAACGCGCCGAGAGAACTGGTAAGTTCTTCCACGCTTAGTTAAGAATTTCACCTTCACGACTCACACCTTGACTCACAGTTTGTAACACAGTGTGACTCACAATGCGGATTCCAAGCCCCTGTAAAATAAGGGGTATATTGAATTCATTGGGAAATTGTTGTCAAGAAGAGTGTTTGGAGGCGAGTACCGGAATCGAACCGGTGTACACGGATTTGCAATCCGCTGCGTAACCACTCCGCCAACTCGCCGGCCGATGTGTGGTGGGGGTGCTATAGCAATCTGGAATAAGCTGTGCAAGCGTTAACGATCACATTGCCCCCGCTTCTGTTTTGTGGCACAACGACGGGTATCGAGACATCCAATACAGGTTCGTTCCATGATTGATTTTCAAGCCGCCCGCACCGCTATGGTTGACGGGCAGATCCGCCCCTCCGATGTGACGCTTTATCCTATTATTGCGGCGATGCTGGACGTCCCGCGCGAGGTTTTCGTGCCCGCCGACAAGCGCGCTGTTGCCTATGTCGGGGAGCATATCGATCTGGGGCAGGGGCGGGTGATTCTGGCCCCCCGGGTTCTGGCCAAGATGTTGGAAGAACTGGATATTCGCCCGGACGAGCTGGTGCTGAACATCGGCGCGGGGCTGGGCTATTCCACCGCTGTAATTTCCCGCATGGCCGAGGCGGTCATCGCCGTGGAGGAGGTCGAATCCCTTGCCGGCGAGGCCGAGGTTCTGTTGTCCGAGCAATCGGCCGACAACGCGGTTCTGCATCGCGGGCCGCTGGCCGAAGGGGCGCCGGAACACGGGCCTTATGATGTCGTCGTGATCGAGGGCGGGGTGGAAACCGTGCCTGATTCGCTGGTGGCGCAGGTGAAGACCGGCGGGCGGATTGCGGCGCTGTTTATTGACGGGCAGAACGGCGTGTGCCGGATCGGGGTGAAAACCGACACCGGTGTCAGCTGGGACGCGGTCTTCAAC